>NZ_ABHH01000009.1:0-80191 GCF_000171855.1 Carnobacterium sp. AT7
TGGTATGCCTACTGGAATGCATTCATCTGGTATCCCCACTGTTCAAGTAATCTTCACTGTTTTGCATGCGGGTGGTAAGTTTGGCCAAGGGGGTTATAAAACCTCAGGTGGACTTCACGGTGTTGGAGCAAGTGTCGTTAATGCACTTTCTGAGTGGCTTACAGTTACAATCATTCGTGATGGTGTTCATTACCAACAAAAATTTGTTGATGGTGGTAAAGCCAAAGGTTCTTTGAAGAAAATCAAAACATCTAATGAAAAAAATGGAACCATTGTGCACTTCAAACCAGATGCGACGATCTTTACGACTGTTAATTTGTCTTATGATGTACTAGCAGAACGTTTAAGAGAATCGGCGTTTTTATTAAAAGGCTTGCGCATCTCTTTAGTGGATGAACGAAACGATCAAGCAGAAGTTTTTTATTATGAAGAAGGTATCAAAGAGTTCGTCAGCTATTTAAATGAAGATAAAGATCATTTGACACCTGTTGCTTATTTTGAAGGTGAAAACAACGAAATTGAAGTTGAATTCGCTTTCCAATACAATGATGGGTACTCAGAAACGATTTTATCTTTCGTTAACAATGTTCGCACTAAAGACGGTGGGACTCATGAAGCCGGAATGAAAACAGCAATTACAAAAACATTTAATGATTATGCTCGAAAAGTGAGTTTATTAAAAGAAAAAGACAAAAATTTAGAAGGAACTGATTTTAGAGAAGGCTTGGCAGCCGTTATTTCTATTCGTATTCCTGAGAACCTTTTGCAATTTGAAGGGCAAACAAAAAGTAAATTAGGAACACCACAAGCTAGATCAGCTGTTGAAACAGTTGTTAGTGAACAGTTAAGTTATTATTTAATCGAAAATGGCGATTTAAGCCAACAGTTGATCCGCAAAGCGCTAAAAGCACGCGAAGCACGTGACGCAGCTAGAAAAGCGCGTGAAGAAAGCCGTAATGGGAAGAAACGCAAAAAAAATGACACTCTTTTGTCTGGAAAGTTAACTCCAGCTCAAAGTAAAAATGCAAAACGAAATGAATTGTATTTGGTCGAAGGAGATTCAGCTGGGGGTTCCGCAAAACAAGGTCGAGACCGTAAGTTTCAGGCTATCCTACCCCTGCGCGGAAAAGTAATCAATACTGAAAAAGCTAAGTTACAAGAAGTTATGAAAAATGAAGAAATCAGCACTATGATCTATACGATTGGTGCAGGTGTCGGACCAGAATTTGATATTGCCGACTGTAACTACGATAAAATCATTATTATGACCGATGCGGATACCGATGGTGCGCATATTCAAACATTATTGCTAACCTTCTTTTATCGGTACATGAAACCTCTTTTTGAAGCAGGGAAAGTTTATTTAGCTTTGCCACCGTTGTATAAACTCTCAAGAGGCATCGGCAAAAAAGAAAAAATTGCCTACGCGTGGACAGATGATGAATTGGTTCAAGTCACAAAAGACTTTGGCAAAAATTATATCTTGCAACGGTATAAAGGGCTGGGTGAAATGAATGCAGACCAACTATGGGATACAACTATGAATCCGGACACGCGCACACTGATTCGCGTTAAAATCGATGATGCTGCTCAAGCTGAAAAACGTGTGTCTGTCTTAATGGGTGATAAAGTAGAACCTAGACGTAGATGGATTGAATCACATGTTGAATTTACTTTTGAAGAAGGCGGCAGTATTTTGGAAAACAGCCAAATTATGGATCAAATAGAAACAGTAGATGAAGGAAGTGTCGAAGATGGAGAATAGAGCGGAAATTCAGGAATTAACCCTGGAAGAAGTTATGGGAGATCGTTTTGGACGCTATTCAAAATACATTATTCAAGAACGTGCATTGCCAGACATTCGAGACGGGTTAAAACCGGTTCAACGCCGGATCTTATATGCAATGAACGTAGAAGGCAATACAGCAGATAAGGGATTTAGAAAGTCTGCTAAAACGGTCGGAAACGTTATCGGGAATTATCACCCACATGGAGACAGCAGTGTTTATGAAGCAATGGTACGTCTAAGCCAAGACTGGAAGCAACGTGAAGTCTTGATTGAAATGCATGGGAATAACGGGAGTATGGATGGAGATCCTCCGGCAGCTATGCGGTATACGGAAGCACGTTTATCAAAAATTTCTGCTGAATTGGTAAGAGATATCGATAAAGAAACGGTTGATTTCATCTTAAACTTTGATGATACAGATGAAGAACCGACTGTCTTTCCTGCTAGTTACCCTAACTTACTTGTTAATGGAGCGACTGGGATTTCAGCAGGTTATGCAACCGATATCCCTTCACATAATTTAGGAGAGGTAATTGATGCAACGGTTCATTTGATTGATGATCCTGATGCTTCTGTAACGGATCTAATGCAGTATGTTAAAGGACCTGATTTCCCCACTGGCGCTATTTTACAAGGGGTCGATGGTATCAAAAAGGCCTATGAAACTGGAAAAGGTAAAATCATTGTCCGTTCTAAAACTAGAATAGAAGAAGTTAGAGGCGGTAAAGAACAAATCGTCATTAATGAAATTCCTTATGAAGTCAATAAAGCCGTTTTAGTTCGTAAAATGGATGAAATACGGTTGAATAAACGAGTTGACGGAATTGCTGAAGTCCGTGATGAATCTGACCGTAACGGTCTACAAATTGTTGTTGAATTAAAAAAAGAGGCTAATGCGGGTGGTATTTTAAATTATTTATTAAAAAATACTGATTTACAGGTTGCTTATAATTTTAATATGGTAGCGATTGATAAAAAAAGACCCAAACAAGTCGGAATCGTTAGAATGCTTCAAGCTTACTTAGATCATAAACAAGAAGTTATCACTAGAAGAACGAATTATAACTTGCGCAAAGCTGAAAGCAGACAACACATTGTTTCAGGCTTGATTAAAGCTCTTTCTATTTTAGATCAAGTTATCGAAGCTATTCGCAGCAGTAAAGATAAGAAAAATGCTAAAGAAAACTTAATTGAGCGTTTTGATTTTACTGAGATCCAAGCTGAAGCCATTGTTTCATTGCAACTGTATCGATTAACCAATACCGATATAACTGCACTAGAAAATGAAGCAGATGCTTTAAATAAAGATATTATGGCGTACAACAAGATTCTAGGTAGTTCTCAAGAACTGAATAAAGTCATGAAAAAAGAATTAATAGAAGTAAAGAAAAAGTACGCTTCTCCTAGACTGACCGTTATTGAAGATGAAATTGAAGAATTAAAAATCGATACGGAACTTCTGATTGCATCTGAAGAGGTTATGGTTTCTGTTACAAAAGAAGGATACATTAAGAGAACCAGTCTACGTTCATATAGTGCTTCTAAACCTACTGAAATAGGCATTAAAGAAGGAGATTATCCAATTTATATTCAGCAACTGAATACATTGAATCATCTCTTGATCTTTACTAGCAAAGGTAATATTATTTATCGTCCAATTCATGAAATTTCCGATTTGAGATGGAAAGATATGGGAGATCACTTATCCCAAAATATTGCTTTTGAAACAGACGAAACCGTTGTAAAAGTATTCGGATTAGAGAAACAGCTTCCGCCAGCGACCTTTACTTTCATTACAAAAGAAGGGTACATTAAACAAACGGCAGTTTCAGAATACGTTATTGGACGTAATTACAAAAATAAATCTTTTTCAGCAATAAAACTTAAAACAACGACGGATGAACTGTTAAATATCGTCTATACAGAAAAACCATTGTCAAAAGATGTTTTCTTAGTCACTAATAGAGGATTTGGATTACGTTATCCTTTAGATGAGGTTCCTACTGTGGGTGCAAAAGCTGCAGGTGTGAAATCAATTAATCTTAAAGACGGTGACTATGTTGTAAATGGTGTGTTGGTCGATACCACAGCTTCCAAAGCCGAATTAATGATTTTAACTCAAAGAGGTTCTGTTAAAAAAATGAATATTCTTGATTTCGAACCGCTTGGACGAGCTAAGAGAGGGTTACTGCTCTTAAGAGAATTGAAAAAGAATCCGCATCGTGTGGCTTTCGCTTTTGAAGCGTCTAAGGAAGATAACTATAGAATTCTAACATCCAAAGGACAAGAAATCTCACTATCTAGTCAATCCTATTCAATAAGTGACCGTTATTCAAATGGATCATTTATTTTAGATGAAGTGGCAGACGGAACACCTATTGAGCTTAAAAAAGATTTATTAGCTAATGAGATTAAATAGAAATAATGTTGTTTAATTAAGGGTATGTTTGCTAAAACAGACATACCCTTAGTATTAACCATGATAAGACCAAAAAGGTGTAGCCTAACAGCTACATCTTTTTTTATCTGTTTTATTAAAAACTAGTACAGTTTGATTTTTTGTGAAAAATAGTACAAAAAATATCATTGAATACAGAATAATGAAAACCTTGAAATATCTACAAATCAATCTTTTTAAATAATTATTTTTATTTTATTGACGAAAATAAATTGATTTGTTTTTAGTTCGTGTTATAATGAGCATGAAGAATCTGTTAGAATTGTTTAACAGATATAAAAGGAGGAAAATGACTTATGGAAAATTGGAAAGGCTTTAAAGGAAAAATGTGGCAAGAAGAAATTAACGTACGCGATTTTATTCAACAAAACTATACCCCTTATGATGGAACGGATGAATTTTTAGAAGGTCCTACACCCGCTACCGAATCATTGTGGAAACAAGTTATGGAATTAAATACGGAGGAACGTGAAGCAGGCGGAGTACTAGATATGGATACGAAAGTAGTTTCAACAATCGTATCTCATGATGCTGGTTACTTAAATAAAGAATTGGAACGCATTGCCGGTTTCCAAACTGAGAAACCTTTTAAACGTGGTTTGCAACCTTTTGGTGGAATTCGCATGAGTGAATTAGCTGCTGAATCATATGGTTACGAAATTGATCCAGAAGTATCTCATATTTTTAGAGACTACCGTAAAACACACAATCAAGGAGTATTTGATGCTTATACGCCAGAAATTAGAGCTGCCAGACGTAGTGGAATCATTACAGGTCTGCCAGATGCTTATGGACGTGGACGTATCATTGGAGATTACAGAAGAGTAGCCTTATATGGTGTCAATCGCTTAATTCAAGAAAAGAAAAACGATTTAGCAAATAAGGGTTACGGCACAATGAGCGAAGATATTATTCGCGACCGTGAAGAATTAAATGAACAAATTCGTGCTTTAAATGAATTAATTGAGTTAGGTAGAATTTACGGCTTTGATATTTCTCAACCAGCCCAAACAGCTCAAGAAGCTTTCCAATGGTTGTATCTAGGCTATTTAGCAGCAGTTAAAGAGCAAAATGGAGCAGCAATGTCATTAGGACGTACATCTACATTTCTTGATATCTATATTGAGCGTGACTTAGCTAATGGCATTCTTACTGAAGTTGAAGCTCAAGAAATCACAGACCATTTTATTATGAAATTGCGCTTAGTAAAATTTGCACGTACACCAGAATACAATGATTTATTCTCAGGGGATCCAACTTGGGTAACAGAAGCTATCGCAGGTGTAGGTGACGATGGACGTCACATGGTTACAAAAAATAGCTACCGTTTCTTGCACACTTTAACAAACCTTGGACCAGCTCCAGAACCAAACTTAACCGTTTTATGGTCTACACGTTTGCCAGAAAACTTCAAGAAGTTCTGTGCTAAAGCATCTATTTCTTCAAGTGCTATTCAATATGAAAATGACGATATTATGCGCTTAGAATGGGGCGATGACTACGGAATCGCTTGTTGTGTATCTGCTATGCGTATTGGGAAACAAATGCAATTCTTCGGAGCACGTGCTAACGTAGCTAAAGCTCTTTTATATGCCATTAATGGAGGTGTAGATGAAAAATCAAAAGCTCAAGTTGCTCCAAAATATCAACCAATTACTTCTGAATACTTGGATTATGATGAAGTCATGGAAAAATATGATGTTATGTTGGAATGGATCGCAGGCTTATATTTAAATACGTTAAACATTATTCATTTCATGCATGATAAGTATTCTTATGAACGCATTGAAATGGCTTTGCACGATAGTGACATTATGAGAACAATGGCAACTGGAATCGCTGGATTCTCAGTAGCAATTGATTCATTATCTGCCATTAAATATACAAAAGTGAAAACGATTCGTGATGAAAATGGCTTAGTTGTCGATTATGAAATAGAAGGCGATTACCCTAAATTTGGTAACAATGATGATCGCGCGGACGATATTGGAATTTGGTTGTTAAAATCATTTATGTCAAAAGTGAAAAAACATCCAGCTTATCGCAATGCAGTCCACACTACTTCAATTTTAACTATCACATCTAACGTAGTATATGGTAAAAAGACCGGGAATACACCTGATGGCCGTCGTTCTGGCGAACCATTTGCACCTGGTGCTAACCCAATGCACGGCAGAGATACTCATGGAGCTTTAGCTAGTTTAACTTCAGTAGCTAAAATACCATACAAATATTCATTAGATGGAATCTCAAATACATTCTCTATTATTCCAAAAGCTTTAGGGAAAGAAGATGACATCCAACAAGAAAATTTGGCTAGTTTATTAGACGGCTATGTAAGAAAAGGCGGTCACCATTTGAACGTTAATGTCTTTAACCGCGAAACATTGGTTGACGCAATGGACCATCCTGAAAACTATCCTCAATTGACTATTCGTGTATCTGGTTATGCTGTCAACTTTATTAAATTAACACGTGAACAACAATTAGACGTTATTAATCGTACAATGCATGACAGTATGTAAGGTATAAACAAATAAAGGAGTGACTAATATGACGGAACCAGCAATTGGATACGTGCATTCTACTGAAAGTTTTGGCTCGGTCGATGGGCCAGGTATTCGTTTTGTAACATTTATGCAAGGGTGCCGTATGCGTTGCGAGTTCTGCCATAACCCTGATACATGGAATATGGGTGGTGGAACTCCTTATACAGCGGATCAATTACTAGCAGAAGCTTTATCTTACCGCGAGTATTGGGGAAGTAAAGGCGGAATTACTGTCAGTGGAGGAGAACCTCTACTGCATATCGATTTTTTAATTGAGTATTTTAGAAAAGCAAAAGAGCAGGGAGTCCACACAACATTAGATACATGTGGTCAACCTTTCACTTATGATGAGCCTTTTTTCAGCCGGTTTGAGGAACTAATGAGCTATACAGATTTGCTTTTATTCGATATCAAACACATTGATAATGAAAAGCATAAGCGTTTAACAATGCACGGCAATGAAAACATTTTGAATATGGCTACTTATTTAGCCACAATCAATAAACCTGTTTGGATTCGTCATGTTTTAGTTCCAGAACGTTCGGATGATGATGCTGATTTAATACGCTTAAGTGATTTTATTCAATCTCTAGGAAACGTTTATAAAGTTGAAATATTGCCGTACCATAAATTAGGTGTTTATAAATATGCAGCTCTAAATATTCCTTATAAATTAAAGGATATAGAACCTCCTACAATTGAACGCATCGACAATGCTAATCGCTTATTACGTATTGAAGAATACACAGGCTATCAAACAATTTAGTCCAGAATAATAAACACAGTTGGAAGAGTAGATTCTTACTTTTCTAGCTGTATTTATTTTTTTAAGCTATTTTCTATAAAAAACAACATAATACTAGCTAAACACGTTCATTTAAGATAAAATTTTAGTGTTAGTTATAGTTTAAAAGGAGAGATAATAATCATGAGTAAAGTATTAATTTTTGGTCATAAGAATCCAGACACAGATGCTATCACATCTGCTATTTCATTTGCTTACTTGCAAAACCAATTGGGAATCGAAGCTGAAGCTGTTGCATTAGGAGAAGTAGGAGAGGAAACACAATATGCTTTAGATTACTTTAGCGTTCCTGCACCACGTGTAGTAGAAACAGTAGCTAATGAAACAGATAAAGTTATGTTAGTGGATCACAATGAGTTTCAACAAAGTGTAAATGACATTGCGGATGTAGAAGTTTTATCGGTAGTAGATCATCACCGCATTTCTAACTTTGAAACAGCTAATCCATTGTATTACCGTGCAGAACCTGTAGGATGTACAAACACAATTATTGCTAAATTATATAAAGAAAAAGAAGTTGCAATTCCTAAAGATATTGCAGGATTAATGTTATCAGCAATCGTTGCAGATACTTTATTATTCAAATCGCCAACTTGCACCGATGAAGACGTTAAAATTGCAAAAGAGCTAGCTGCAATTGCTGGTGTTGACATTGAGTCATACGGCCTTGATATGTTAAAAGCAGGAACTGACTTAAGCAATAAATCTGCTGCAGAATTATTAGACATGGATGCTAAAAGTTTCCCAATGGGAGATAAGAATGTCCGTGTTGCACAAATCAATGTTGTAGACGTAAATGATGTACTTTCTATCCAAACTGAGTTAGAACAAGAGATGCAAAATGAAAATCATGCTAAAAACTATGATTTATTTGTCTTAATCGTTACAAACATCTTAGATAGCGATTCAGTGATCTTAGCATTAGGAAATCCAATCAATGCAGTAGAAGAAGCTTTCAATGTAACATTAGAAAATAACCGTGCGTTATTAAAAGGCGTTGTTTCTAGAAAGAAACAAGTTGTGCCACAATTAACTGCAGCATTAACAAAATAAGTTAGCAAAACCCAATCCAGAACTTAATTTGTTCTGGATTGGGTTTTTTTGTATGTAAAGAAAAAATAATGCTTTAGAACAAATACGAATCCATTAGATAAGAACTAAAAGTCATTTAAAAGCAATTAACGGGTAAACATAAACAAACAATAGTTAACTGAGCTTAAAATCGTCCAAAATTGATCTAAAATGTGCTTGATTGGTTTAAAACAACTTTTAATCTACTTTGTATAATATATATTATGTAAACTAGAAAAAAAGGTAAAATTATCAAAATGATTAGTAGTCCAATTATTCTAATTCTTCTCTCTTTTAGTCATAAACAATCCTTTTTATATAAACCGAATTTAAATTAGTCCAAAAATGAATTCGGATTATATAACACTTGGACAAACAAACTTATGCTAACGAGAAAAATGTTGCAAATAACTTTCTCTTTACTTAAATTTTTAGACAGATTTAAATTTACTTCAATTTAGCTGCTGACTAATTCCTGTAGTTTTAAATCTTTTTATAATTTGCTGACATAGGTTTACGTTTTAGTATTGAAATTAATTTTGATAGATTTACGAACTTCAAAAAATATTAAAACGGCTAATTATTCTTTGGATAAGCTTATCTAGATTAAACTGTTATAAAAAGTCATAAATATCAATTTATTTTTAGCTTTCTTTATGGCTTTTTATTCAGGAGCTACCAAGACTAATTTGATTCTGTCTGGATCTTCAAGGAAAACAGCCTAATGATTTGTTCCTCCTGCAAATGGGTGTTTTTTAGGATACAGAATTATTATGCCTTTTTCTTCCAGTTTTTTGTCATTTTATCGATCTAATGCCGTGATTCTGTATGGAAAGCCAAATGATTAAGATCGCCTATACTACGATGATATGGAACATCTGAAAATCGGTCTTCTGTTTGTGCAATAACGATGAGACTCCTTAATTAGTGATGCTCTCGCCTATTATTCAACGTAAAAAGAGAGGAGAAATAGCCTTCTCTCCTCTCTCCCCTTACTTTTATCTAACTTTTATGCTTGTTTTTATTTCTCGTAATTAATATGATCTTATTTTTCCGGGTTCTCTTGAAACTTCCGAACAACAAATGAACAAGCAGCGTAAATCGTTTTATCTTTTTTTTCCATTTCAGTAACTAATAGACACTCTTTTATTAATACAGTTCGTATACCTTATCAAACAAGTCTTTTTCAATTTCGATCTGGCCCTTATTCCCTATTACGACCACCGAGCTCTCTTCCAATACGCTGTTTAGACCCTTATTAAGCATCTGTAAGGCATTTGAATCGACTGCTAGAATCTCTTCCTTCAAATGAACCAACTCTTCACGAGTCACGCCTGTTTTTAGACGATTGAATGCGGTTAAACCTTTGCTGAAAGCTGATTTCGGCTGTTCCATGGGACTGATCGTGCCAATAATGTATTTTAATAATTCGCTGTCAGACAACTCCATTTGTGCTACGTAGTTAGGCAAACCTTTATAGGTTTCCAATGTTTTACGGATATTGGGGTCACGATAAGAACTCAAGGCAAATTCACCAGTTCGTCGATGGTTATAAAGCGAACCATAAGCACCACCTTTGACACGGATCTCATTCCACAAGTAACTGTAACGAATAGTTGTTGCCAATACTTTCGCTGCGCCAGTGTAGTCAAATTTATCATTGGCATTTGAAGCAACCGCTACATAGTTCACGTCTTGAGCAGTGACATAAGCTTCATGTTGCTTCGCACCAGGCTTAATGATGGCTGGTTCACCTAATTCAACACTAGGCACCTCAGAAAATGCTACTTGTAATGTTTCTTTGACCAGTACTCCTCGATCTTTCTCACCGACGTATAAAATGTTCAAGCGATTTTTATTTAGCAAACCCTTTACTGTCTGCTTGATACGCTCTGTTGCCTCTTTTGACTTATCGGATTGTAAAGCAGCACGAATGTCTTTCAAAAAAAGGAATTGATCCATTCCACTAATCAGTTCATTTAATTTGGCTGAAGATTTCACTTGACTCAAGGCCCGGTTTGCAGCTAGAACATGGGAACTAGAATTAATGCGTCGTTCGAAATTAGAAATCAGCTGTTGAGTGATTTTCAAAATATCATCTTTATTTTCAAATTGCGTGTGGCACAGGATTTCTTGCATTAATGAGACCAGTTCCTCAAAAGAAGATTCCAAAGATTTTCCGCGTAAAATAAAATAAGGCTTTAGTTGACCTGCTTTATCTTCATAAATATCAATCTTTCCGTAAATACCGCCTGTGTACAGATCTTTTTGACGCTGCAAAGTTGCGACATCATATTTCTTAGTGTCTAGCTTCCCAAGAAGATGACTCAATAAACCCAACCACTGATATTCTTCAGCTGCAACATCTTTCAAATCAATATACAAACTAAGGTAGTCAATGCCGGAAGTGAATTGTTCAGCCTGATAAAAATGAGTTCCCTCATTAAAAGGAATTTCCGTTAGTGGATACTCTTCTACCTGTGTGCTTAAATCTTCTTTCGTCAGTGTTGGAATCTTTGCTAGATCTTCCGGTTTATCCGGCGCTTCTTGACGCTTGATCAACTCTTGTGTTTTAGCTATCATTTTGTCGATTTCTTCTTTAGATAGATTAGCTTTATATTCTTGCAATTGCTGATGAGTTTTCGCTTCAAATTGATCGCTTTTACCCGGTTCAGCTTTTAAAATCACTGCAGTACGCAAAGGATTGTATACTAGTTTTTCTTTGATCAGTTGCTCAAAATACCCCTTACCTGCCAATTCTGCTAGTTCTTTCAAATAGCCTGAAAATTGTAAGTTCACATAAGGACTCTTGTCATACAACCAGGATTGATAAGCATTAATGGCATAAATGACTCCACGTGGGTTGTCTTCCGAAATAGCCGCTTCTTTCGTTTGAAAAGTAATTTTATTCAACGCTGAATCAATCAGCCCTTCATCGATTCCTTCAGTCATTAAGTGTTTTAAAGTCTCTTGAACAACTTCTTTGAATCGAGTCATCTTAGAGGCATCAGAATATTTAGCAGTGATCATAAACCCCGTTGGATAGCCAAAATCAGCAACGCCACCTATTATGTCCCCACCTATATCCGCATCCAATAAAGCTTTTTTAAGCGGTGATTGATTATTGCCAAATAAAATCTCTTCCAAAACTTCTAGTCCATACATATCCAGTACATCATTCGGTTCAGATACATGCCACCCTAAAGCCAAATAATCTTTTCCTTCAGGGTTATCTCCTGCAGTTATTGAGTAAGTATCTTCAAATACAGCATCATCAGGAACAGCTGGTTCAAAAGATAAGTCGACTTTTTCACTATGTTTGCCTGCGCCACTGAAATAGTCCTCTAATGCAGCAAAAGTTTCTTTTTTATCAATGTCTCCATATAAGACAGTCAGAGAATTACTTGGGTGGTAATAAGTTTGATGGAACGCAACAAATTCTTCTTGCGTTAAACTAGGGATGGCTTTTGGATTTCCACCAGATTCGTGCCGGTAAATACTGTTGGGGTACAACTGATGAGTCAAATGCTGTTGAACTTGTCTTTCAGGAGAGGCTGTCGCCCCTTTCATTTCATTGTAAACAACCCCTTTATAAATCAGGTCATCTTCTGCTGACTCTAAATGATGATGCCAACCTTCTTGCGCTAATATTTGTGCATTACTGTAAAAGTTCGGCTTAAACACAGCATCTAAATAAACACTCATTAAATGCATAAAGTCTTTTTTATTAGTAGAAGCAACTGGATAAATTGTCTTATCTGAAAAAGTCATTGCATTGACGAACGTATTCAATGACCCTTTGACTAATTCAACAAATGGTTCTTTTGAAGGGTATTTTTCAGATCCATTTAAAACTGAATGCTCTATGATATGAGCAATTCCGTTATCGTTATACGGAGGTGTCTTAAACCCAATCGTAAACGCCTTATTGGAATCGTCATTTGCTAGATAAAGAACCTTGGCTCCTGTCTCAACGTGTTCATAAACGGTTCCCACAGATTGAATATCCGGTAACTCTTGTGTCTCAATTTGCTTAAATGCCATAGAATTCTCCTTTTCCTTATGCGTAATGACTTTATTCTACACCTTGTCCTTATAGTTTATAATACCTAAGGGAACAAATGCTACTTTGATTATTTAACTACCAATTCAAAAGTCCAAAGATTCAACAATAAGCGAATCTCAACAATTGATTCTTTTACAGCTGCATCATCAGAAAATAAAGAAGTAACTGACGATAATCAACAAAGTGCTCAATAAGGTTCCCAGTAAATAGTATTCTGCAAACTGAGGATTTTCTGAAATTTTATTGTACCGAGCAATGGACTTCGCTGTCAGAACAAATCCAATAGCCGTAAATTGATTAGCATACAGCATCAGCAAAATAAAGAAACGTTCAAAAACACCAATCAACGCCCCCGCACTTGGGATACCCTCATCTATTTGATTTTCATTGGTTGGGCGATAGTGATTCAATACTTTTTTTATCGTTACACTGCATGGCCGGATCATCACCAATAGAATCAGTATCCATGACAAACTATTTTTCATATCCAAACCTAAACTACTCGACAAGGTTTCTAATCCTGGCATATAGTCAATCTCTATATTAGATACTGTGATATAGACAACTGCCGCAAGTAATACAAGGATGTGTAGCCCTTGATCTACTAGAAAGATAACCGTATCTTTATTATTATGAATGAAAAAGCGATTCGCAAGCAAAAATTTTAGACCATCTATCATGAAATGCAGCACTGAAATCCCTATGACCACTTTTAATAAAGGCCAACTAAAAATAGGAATGATCACGCCTACCATAGTGATCAAATAGATAAAACAATGGAGCACTAATTTCTTACCAAATACATCCTTTTCTCTCGCTAACGCGGACGATTGGAAATAAAAGTCTCCCAAGATATGTCCGATAAATAATACTATCCATACGACTTGATTCAACTATTCATCATCCTCTATATCCTGAATTAAAAAGTGGCTAGCGTCTCTCAAAGCTGTTTTATAGGTATAATATTTCGCTGTATTCAGAGCTTTATTAACACTAGATTGGCCAATCCCTAATTCTTCAGCTGTCTTATATTGATTTTCTCCATGTGTGAAATAAGCATACATAATTTCTTTTTGTCTAGCAGACCACTTTGATTTCAATGCTGTGGCCAGTGACAGAATAGTATTCAATAGCTGATCTGTTCGTTGGTAGCCTTCTCCGGAACAAATCATCATATTGGTCTCGCTTGTGGTATATTTATTTTCATTTTCTTCAATAGTTTCAATCATTTGCCTTGCGCGGTGGTAGGCTGTGCCATCCATCTCCATAGAATTATCTCGTTGGATCGGTGTACTGATACTGCCTAAGCCAATGCCAAATCGCAATTCAATGGGAGCCATGGCCAATTCGATTTCAAAAATAATGCTTAAAATCACTTGTTTATTTTTTAGTAATCCTTGGAAGCTGTCTCCTAAAGTAATAATGAAATTAGAAGCAATGTCTTCTGCATATTTCTCATTTATTATTTGCAAAATAGAATGAAATTGTTCTTGCACTTCTTTTCGATCCGCAATTTTACGAGAGTCTTTAATATCTCCTATAATGGCTGCATATGGAGTCCTTACAGTTTGTCTGGTCATCTAATCACCTCTTTTTTTGATTATACCATAAGATTCATTTTAAAATGAATCTTTGTATAAAATTCATCTAAGACTGAATCTTTAGGGTGAGCTTTATTATTTTATTAATTAGCGATAAATTGTTCGATGTAGTTAACCATAATCTAATTATGTTAACTACATCTATACTGTGTTTACGTAAAATAAGCATAAAAATGCTTTGGGAAATTTTAAATACCGTTCAATATACTGCTGAATTAGTATAATTAAAGAAAAAACCAAAATAATTATTTTGGTTTTAAAGTATTTTTGCTATTTTTTTGAGTTAGGACAAAATGTATTTATGAATCATTTTAAGATTTTTTTCGCTTAGTAAACCTTTTAAATTTACTTAAAAAATGATCTTTTTTTGCATCGTCTAATTCTAAGTTTTCTTTTGATAAATCAGTTGTTAAATCAAGTTTTTTATCGATTTTAGCGCCTTTTTTTAGACGTTCTTGAAATTTTTCTTTCATTAACTGTTCAATATTTTTTAAATCCGGGTATTTTCCATCTTTTTCTCCGGCAGCTATGATGGCTAACACTTCTATATAGCTCATAGAAAGCGCCGTTGTGATGATTGAAGCTGTTGTACCGCTAATTAGTCCTCCAACAATTGTACCCGCTCCAGGAATCATTTTTATCACATTTGAAACGATGTACCTTCCCGCAAATGTAGCTCCCCCAGTCCCTCCTATTGCTGCTACAAGACTTGCAATAGTGGCTTTATCCATTGATATACCAAAAATCGCTGTAATATGGGCCAATAATGTTACTTGCATTGGTACAAGAACGGATGCATCAGAAAAAGGAATCGGTAAAAAACCTACGCCAAATGAAGTAGCGATATATCTTGTCGCCCAACTGCGAGCAGAATTCGCTTTTCGGGCAATATCTACTTGTTGGGCATTGTTAAAAGCCTTTTTTGCTTCTTCTGGTATGATTTCAAAACTTAATTCAAGCAATTCTTTTAATCCAAATGCTGGAATCGACATTTCTTCCGTCAATTTGAAGCTTTCAGCCATCAAAGATACAACACCATAAATCGGTAAATTAAGGTTTTCAATATAGGTTTTAAATGTTGCTGCTGGTTCACCGATTGATTGGGTCAAAACGATCACAACCGGGACTTTTTCACTTAATTCCGTTATAAGTTCAAGTTCTGTTGGTTCTATTCGTGAAGAATTTGCATTAATACAGTAGTAAGCTAGATGAATTTCTCCTTGAACACCTAGTTTTTTATTTTCTTTAATTGTGTCAAAAATTTCACTTTTAATTTCTTTTTGTACTTCGAGACTTAACTCTAGACCTCTAGTATCATATAAAACCAAAGGGACTCCGTCTTTAGAAATCCGTCTTAGATGTTTTGTAATCGGTCTTCCAATACCGGTTAGAGCAAGATTTTCTCTAAACAAATTATTGATTAGCGTACTCTTACCTACCCCTGTCTTACCTACTACCATGATATTGACTGGGTTCATCTTTTTTAGTTCCTCTTCTGTTTTGTTTAAAATATCTTGTACCATATTAAAATTCTTATCTAAATTTTTCATTATAACCTCCGTAGTTTGACTTTACACTGAAATTTAGAACATTGTTAAGGAAGTTTAAATTTAGCATTTCCGTCAAATGTGTCTCCATCTTCCAAATTACCGGCTTCAAATCCGCGTTTAAACCAATCCATTCTTTGCTCAGAAGTACCATGAGTAAAACTTTCAGGAACAACGTATCCTTGTGCTTGTTGTTGGAGACGATCATCACCTACTGCACCCGCAGCGTTGATAGCTTCTTCATAGTCTCCTTCTTCTAAATAGCCTAATCCTTGAGCATAATTTGCCCATACACCTGCAAGATAATCAGCCTGCAACTCAAAGCGAACTTGGTATTTATTGAATTCTGTTTCACTTAATTCATTCCGTAAGATATTTAGCTGCTCTGTCAGTCCTAACTGCGTTTGAACATGATGGCCTACTTCATGAGCAATGACATAAGCCATTGCAAAATCACCTGGAGCGTTGAACTGTTGGCTTAATTCATCATAAAAACTTAAATCAATATACAAATTAGCATCACCAGGACAATAAAATGGTCCCGTTGAAGAACCCGCTACACCACATGCTGATTGAACTGATTCAGAAAATAGCACTAAAGTTGGTTCTTCATACGTATACCCATAGGCTTGAAAAACATCTGTCCAAACCTCTTCAGTATCTGCTAAGACTACCGAGACAAAATCAGCTCGCTCAGATTCGGTCTCAGTCTCTTGATAGGAACCGGTCGCCGTATTCCCACTAGGATCTGATACAACTGAATTTAAAAAATCACCTAAATTTCCACCACTTAAAAAAGTGAATGCCAACAAGATAAGAACTCCGCCTATCCCGCCCCCAACTAACGTCTTACCACCACTGCTTTTTCCTCTACGATCTTCTAAGTTGTCACTTTTTCTTCTGTCTTTCCAACGCATAGTATCACTCCCTCACACATTAAAATTGCTGATACTTAAGACTATCATATCATCTTTTCTACTCAGAACAGAAATGAAAAGCGCTTCTTAAGCGACTTATTAACTAAATTAGATTCAAACACACAAAAAAACCGGTATTAAGCAATCAATCGCTTTAATACCAGCTCTTAAATTTAAGTTACAAGTTTAATTTTTATCATTTTCTTTCAACTGTTCAACTTTAATAGGTTGCCATCCTTGATTGTCTACCCATTTTAAGTAAACACGATAATTTTTGGTTTGACCAGTATCTGAGACAGTAGCGACTACCTGCCCTTCCCCACTATTTTCGACCCACCATTCAATCATAGCTGATTCATCTAATCCTGTAGCATTGGCAGTTGCTTTTTTAATTTCAATACGGTCTTGAGATCCATCGTTAAAATTCGTTGTGTGTTCTCCCTCTTGTTGTGTTTCAACGGGTTTCCAGTCTCCGGTATAGGCTTCTGTTACATTTTCGTCCGTTGGCTCCGTTTCTTTTGTTTCAACAGATTCTGATGATTCACTTTCTGCGGACTCGCTTGACTCACTTTGAGATGTTTCAGATTCAGAACTGCTTTCACTACTTTTTTCAGAATTTTGTACTTCACTTTGAGTTGATTCTTCACTATTTTTTATAACCCTACTTGAACTTTCAGTTGCAACTTCTTGAGGTTTATCTCCTCCACTAAAAAGCGACATGATTAATAATAGGATAACGATCAAAGCTGCAATAATGACTGCAAAAGTCAATATTTTAACCGTTTTTCTTTCTTTGTCATATTTATTTGAACGAGTATTCTTTTTATTGTCTTTAGGCTCTTTCATGTTAATTCTCCAATCTTTTCAATTAAGTTTTATTTCGTTTTTGATATTTTCAAAAAACTTCTTAACTAGTATACCACTTAAATGGATTAAAAACGTTAAGCAAGCATTACTATTCTATTTCGTTTTTTACATTGTTTTGTTTTCAACCGTTGCAAGGTTCGACAGATAACACTATTAACAGTGTTTTAATTGAAAAATCTCATTAGCCATGCTAAACTATAAATGAAAAGAGAGATATGCGTCAACATACCCCTCTTTAGAATAGAACCGTTAAAGACGGCAGCTACTATAGAATATCATACAAAAGTAATCGTCCTACTCGCTAAAGCTTAGACGGTTACTTTTTTTTGTTTGACGAGATTTTTAAAACAAGAGTTGCAAAAGCTAATGCAAACATCAGTGCCTCATAAATGCTCATGAGTTTTCCTTTCTAGGGAAAGCCCAAACAAAAAACATTGGCATCACCCCTTTTTATAAGAGTTAGCCACCGCCTTAAACTTTTCTACGCTTTAAATTGTACCATATATACTAGCTAAAAAAACACTAACAAACAAACGCTAGTTCTTTTTACTGACAAGATTTGATTATCTTTCATTATCTATTATACTAATAAGGTGAATAATAAAATTTGAAACACAGATTGGAGACAAAACAATGACTCAAAAGATTCGTATAGGCTTGGTTGGATATGGAAACATCGGCAGAGGTGTTGAGTTAGCAATTAATCAATTTCCTGATATGGAAGGTGTGGCTGTTTTTACTAGAAGAAACCCAGCAGAAGTAAAATCAATGCTTCCTGCAGTAAAAATTGAAAATATCCTAGAGTACAAAAATGCTATCGATGTTTTAATTTTATGTGGTGGATCAGCTACGGACTTACCTGAACAAGGGCCAGAACTAGCAAAATACTTTTCAACGATTGATAGCTATGATAACCACGGAAAGATACCAGCTTATTTTTCAGATATGGATACGGCTGCTAAAAGTGGTCAAAATGTCAGCATTATCTCTGTAGGTTGGGATCCAGGCTTATTCTCAATTAACCGAGCATTATTTGAAGCTGTTCTTCCTGTAGGACAAACATATACTTTTTGGGGTAAAGGATTAAGCCAAGGCCATTCTGATGCTATTCGACGGGTAACTGGCGTGAAAAAAGGTGTTCAATACACTCTGCCATTAGATAAAGCGTTAGAAGAAGTTCGCAAAGGTTTGAATCCTGAATTATCTACTCGCGAAAAACACATGCGCATTTGCTACGTAGTTTCTGAAGATGGCGCAAATCAAACAGAAATAGAACAAACAATCAAATCAATGCCAAATTACTTTGAACCTTATGAAACAGTGGTTCATTTCATTGACGAAGAACAATTTGAATCAGATCACCAACAAATGCCACATGGTGGGTTTGTTATCCGTACGGGTGAATCTGAAACTGGAAGCAAACAAAAAGCTGAATTCCAGCTTGAATTAGAAAGCAATCCAGAATTCACGTCTTCTATTCTAGTGGCTTATGCAAGAGCTGCCGTTAAGTTTAAAAATGAAGTTAAAACCGGTGCATTTAGTGTCTTAGATGTTCCTATGGCTTATTTATCAGATAAATCTTCTGAACAACTGAGAAAAGAATTATTATAAGAGAAAAATCCATTAGAAAGCCACCGGCTTCTAATGGATTTTTTTTTATTTTTGAGTTCTAAATTTCTTTAATGGTCGTGCGATAATTGGTGCAATAATGGCAGCGGCTATCGCCTCTCCTATCCCACTTGTTAAAACAACTGTTCCTAATACACCTAAAAGATTTGAATAATCAACTTTTAAAAGTGCCGCATAGGTTTCTCCATAGATAAGATATATCAGTCCTAAAACTAAAATCGTATTGGTCAATGAAGCTAAAACAGAAGAAAGAATCATAGCTGTTGAATCCTTTTTAAATCTCTTTCTACATACGTTATAAACATAGCCAGCCACGAAGCCGACCATAATACGAGGGAAAATCGCAATAATGGGATTTCGCCATAAAAAATAATCAAATGGTGAAGCAGGCAGTGTAAAAGCTTTGACCATTCGTGTGATACCCCAAACGGAACCAATAATCATACCATCTTTTGTCCCGAGTGTAAGAGAAACAACAATAACAGTAATATGAATTATGGTAGGATTTAAAGGAGGTATAGGAATATACCCCAGTAATGGAACAAAATTTTGAATAATAACAATTGCTGTAAGAATACCTAAAATAGCTGTTCTATAAGCGCTTTTATTTTTTTGGTACACCTGAATCCCTTCTTTCTATCTAAAAAACGATTATCTGTATACTCTGTTATTTTACATTATATTATTAAAAATATCATTATAAATTTCTTTTCTTTTTCTTAAAAGATACACTTGTTATTTTTATATTAGAGCTTATGTATTTATCGTGTGAATAGGTCACTTCAGTTAATGAATGATCATTCACCCTAGACTAGCCTTTTTAAGGAGCCGTTATTTTTAGAAAAAAAAAGACTAAGAATGTTTCTTAGTCTTTAATCCTTAATAAATGGTTAAGTTTATGCGAAAGCCGCAATATATTGTTTCATATACTCAGGTAGATCTGGAGGTCTACGACTTGAAATAATGTGACCATCTGTTATAGCAGGAACATCATGCCAAATGGCCCCAGCATTCGTCATATCGTCTTTTATCCCTGGTGTGCTCGTAACATTTACACCATTAAGAATTCCTGCCGAAATCAATACCCAACCAGCGTGACAAATTTGTCCAATGGGTTTCTTTTGTTGATCAAAATATTGAACAAACTCAATAACCTTAGGAAAGCGTCTTAGTTTATCCGGTGACCATCCTCCAGGAACTAAAATACCATCGTAATTCTCTTTGATAATGTCTTCAAAACTATAATCAGAAGTGACAGGCACACCGTACTTTCCATGATAAACAGTTTCTTTTTTTTCAGCAACTAAATGAACAGTTGCACCAGCTTCTCTTAAACGTAAAACAGGGTACCATAACTCTAAATCTTCAAAATCATCACTAACTAAAGCAATAATCTTCTTATTTTCTACAGTCATTTTTAGTCCTCCTTCAATCTTTCAATTTGTCCATATGCTTAGTTTATCAATTCTACTATTAGAGAGCAACTATCCCGTTTACTTAAACGTGATCTTCAATAAACTCGTCCATTAACTCGCGAACGGGCTCACTACCATAGTCATTAATAAAATCTTCCATTATTCCTAAAAAGATGCTCCCTTTTTTAGCTGTTCCATCACTTTCATCTTCAAAAAAGCGAATAAAGTAATTTCGATAATTTTTATATCCATCTACAAAACCCAGGCTTTTAATAAAGCGATTTTCTTCAAGTTCTGCTTCTAACTGAATATCTTGTTCTTTAAGTTCTTCACTCTGACGAATGACAAGTTCTATTAAATCTTCTTTTGATAAAGCATTAAGTGTTTTTGAATCCATTTAGTTGTCTCCTTTGTATATTGACTCTCTCGTAATTGTAGATGGTTTATATCTAATTGTAAAATTCTACTACTTCACTAAT
This sequence comes from Carnobacterium sp. AT7, assembly GCF_000171855.1. NCBI lineage: Bacteria > Bacillati > Bacillota > Bacilli > Lactobacillales > Carnobacteriaceae > Carnobacterium > Carnobacterium sp. AT7. Next base: position 21,194 of record NZ_ABHH01000009.1, read on the forward strand.
TGAAAAGATTGGATACTGCGGTTCACTCTACCCATCAGTACCAATAAAAGTTGCTTCTCATCAGCAGGCCAACTTTTAAAGATTAAACTATAGGCTTTTTCGAGCTCAAATGAAATGGTTAATATAAGTTGTTGGGATTCAGAAGGTAAAGATACATAAGTAAAACGTTTATCCTTTCCTGATTCCTTCATTACAAAACCCTTTTTTTCCAAATTTTTAACTTGTCTGCTTAAAGTTGATTTGTCTAATCCAGAATGCTCGGCCAATTCATTTAAGGATATTTTTTCGTCTTTAATAAATGATAGAACAGCAAAACCTGACTTAGTGACGTTGTATTTAGCAAATACTTGTTTTTCTAAGTTTGAAAAATTTTGGTTAAATTCAGTGAAACGTTGAATAAGCGAATGGATGGGTATTTCTGGTTGATTCCTCATCAAAACCTCCTATATCAATGTAGTTGTATGGTGCAACTATTATACATGTAGTATACAACTAACGCCTTAAAATGTACAGAAAACAAAAAAAGTTCAAGATTAACTCTTGAACTTTTTTGCAGATTAATGAGTTTTTAGTTTAACGACTTAATAAAAGTTCATCTGGTAATTGACCAGCTCCACCGTCTTCATCCGTAGCTGTTTGAAATAGAACTAGAACATCTGCTACTGTTAAATTCTTTTTCTCTTCACCAGATAAGTCTACAATAACTTGTCCGTTGTCTAACATAACTAATCGATTGCCATACTTTAATGCGTCATTCATATTATGAGTAATCATTAAAGTAGTCAACTCTTCTTGTTCAATTCGTTTACGAGTAATTTCTAAAACAATTTTAGCTGTTTTTGGATCTAGTGCTGCAGTATGCTCATCTAACAATAATAAATCGGGTTTATTCATTGTTGCCATCAAAAGAGCAATGGCTTGTCGTTGTCCACCAGATAATAACCCCATTTCATTATCCAAACGATTTTCTAATCCTAAACCTAATTCGCCTAAAATACTTTTAAAATAAGCGCGTTCCTTCTCTGTTGTACCTTTTCGCAAAGAACGTTTCTTTCCCCTACGATAAGCAATAGCCAAATTTTCGCCTACAGTCATCCGAGGAGCGGTTCCCATGACAGGATCTTGAAAGACACGTCCGATAAAGCCCGCACGTTTTTCTTCTTTCAAAGCAGTCAAATTTTTATCTCCTAACATAATGGATCCTTTATCAATCATAAAGTTCCCAGCAATACTATTCAGTAGGGTAGATTTACCAGCTCCATTCCCCCCAATAATAGTAATGAAGTCCCCCTTTTTTACTTCTAAATCCAACTGATTTAACACGGTATTTTGATTGGCTGTTCCTTTATTGAACTGCTTAGTGATTCCTTTTAAAGATAAGACAGGTGTATTACTCATATTACAACAGCTCCTTTTTTTGAAAGAAATTCAAATTATATTTGGTGCGTATGCTAGGCAATGCCAGACACACAGCTAAAATGATAGCTGAAATAAGTTTCAAATCATTTGGTTGTAGACCAATCAATAAGACGAACATGATAATGAAACGGTAAATAATTGCTCCTAATATGACACATATCAGACGATTGACAAATGATAGGTTTCCAAAAATAACTTCCCCAATAATGACAGACGCTAAACCAATAACAATTGTACCAATTCCCATACTGATATCAGCGTATCCGTTATCTTGAGCAATCAGCGCACCAGCCGCAGAAATCAAACCATTTGAGAGCATAAGTCCCAATATCTTCGTTTGATTCGTAGAAATTCCTAACGAACGTGCCATCTTTTCATTATCACCTGTAGCGATAACAGCTTGTCCAAGTTCTGTTTTGAAAAACAAGACTAGTAATGTAATGACACTAACGACAATAATAATTCCCATAAATATGGTATCAAATTGACTTGGCAAGGTAAAACGTTCGAAAAGATCCGTTACTTTTTCTTCTCCTAGTAAACTTAAATTAGCCCGACCCATGATTCGTAAATTAATAGAATACAATCCAGTCATCGTCAAAATTCCAGCTAGTAACCCAGGAATATGTGCTTTTGTAATTAGAAATCCTGTAATGGCTCCAGCTAAGGCTCCGATTACAAATGCACTAGCAGTCGCAACTAAAGGATTTACACCTGAAATAATGAGTTGAGCACATACAGCGCCTCCTAAAGGAAAAGAACCTTCCGCAGTCATATCCGGCAAATCTAAAATCCGATAGGTAATAAAAATGCCTAAAGCCATCATTCCCCATAACAACCCTTGTGCTGTTGCTGTAACAATTAAATCCATTTGATTTCCTCCACTCTCATTAACTAAATTAATCGTTTATTTTACTTGCTCTAATAACTGGGTTGGAATCGTAATGCCAAGTTGTTTGGCTTTTTCTTCATTTATAATAACTTTACCTTGATCTAAATACTGAATAGGCGTAGTTGCTGGCTCTGACTCACCATTTAAAATAGCCACAACCATTTCTCCTGTTAAACGACCTAATTCGTACTGATCTAATCCAACAGTAGCTAGACCTCCCTCTTCAACCATCGTATCTACAGCTGGGAAAATCGGTATGCCGTTCGAATCTGCAGCTGAAACCAACGTATTCATTGCACTAGCTACTGTATTATCAGTCGGTACCCAAATAGCATCTACTTGTGAAGCTAATGTAGCCCCAACTTGCGAAACGTCATTTGTAGAAGAAACTGTCATAACCTGGGTATCCAATCCCATTTCACGCGCAATTTCAATCGCTTGATCAGCTTGTACAATTGAATTATCTTCACTTGAAGAATACAAAATACCAATCGTTTGAGCTTCTGGTAAGATTTCTTTGATTAAAGCGAATTGTTCTTTGATAGGTGTCAAATCGCTCACACCGGTTATGTTTCCACCAGGTGTTGCATTACTTTTAACCAATCCCGAGCCTTCAGGATCAGTAACTGCACCTAACACAATTGGAATCTCTTGTGAGCTGTTAGCTAATGCTTGGGCGGAAGGCGTTGCGATTCCAACCATAACATCCGCCCCTCTACTGACAAAACGAGCACTCATTGAATTTAGATTGCTTTGATCTCCTTGAGCATTTTGGAAATCTAATGTCATTGTTTCTCCATCGATATAGCCGGCTTCATTTAATGCATCTACCGTACCCTGATAGATTAGATCAAGTGCTGGGTGACTTGTCAGTTGCAAAATACCAACCATCGGCTTACTATCTTTTGTTGGGGCTGTTTCAATTGAAGAAGTAAAAAACGCAACTGTTAAAAGTGCCGTCAAACAAATAATGAAACCTATCATTTTTTTCATTTCTTTTATCCTCCAGTAATGATTTAGTGTTAGTCAAATTTTTTAGTACATTCGCCATCGTTTCTTTTCCATAATATGTACTCACCTCAAATTAGATTAATAAAAAAAACAGCTACCACAAAAATGCGTGGAAGCTGTTTTTATGCAAAACAAAATCCACATAGAAATAGAATCAAATACTCTCTCTATGCGGATTGGAAGTCTAGCCTATCTTCAAATAAACCAACATAGATGCATACATTCAGTGTACTGAAGGCTGCATCTATGAGCGTTCTCATTGATCAACCTATCTATCTTGGCTTTGCCAACTGCTATTCAATTGTCCATTAGATAAGGTCATTAGCATCATAAGAACTCCTTTGTTGTTTTTCTATTACGATAATCTTACTAGTTGTCTGTTTATGTGTCAAGTAATAAATGAGAATTTAATTACAGTTTATTATTTTGATGTGTAGATGGGCCGATTATTTATAGGTTGCAAAGGTCTATTGGTTTTGCCAACATTTCGTTTAAAGGCTTGTAGTAACCCCTGACGCATGAAGGTTTGATTACGGAATACAATCCATTCGACTGGTCCAGAGCTTGGAGGGGTCGTCAAGGATCCTGTGTAGTGATAGAATTCTTTACTCTTAGGGAGCAATCTGTCTAGTTCTATTGGAACCGTCAATCCTCTTTTTACTACACGTGGATTTAAGGCTCTTTCATCTACTGCCGCAAACACTTTATTCATCGGTCGTTCAGACGGCAAAACAGTCACTCCTACAACGAGAAGTTCATTTTTTGCAGAACGGTGAACCAAATGGAATTCTAACGGAAAGGATTCATGGTTGATGACATGCTCACTAGGTAAATGAAAGTGCAAGTCTTCCAAAAAGTATTTTTTATGATTAAATGTAATCGTGTTTAAATTTTCATTAGTTTTTGGCACTAGATGTACGGTATGGTTAAAAAATGACGTTTCAAATAGTGTTTTATTGTAGTTAAACGTCAGTAACTGCTGTGAGATTGTCAACTTTATTTGATCGTCATCTAAAGCAATTGGAGATTGTAAACTTTCTGTTTCTGCTTGATAAAAAGCTGAGCAAATCGTTTTCCAATTGTCCGGCCCTCTATCTCCTTGGTAGTTCCATTCCATGTGTTTCCCTCCTAAAGTTTTCAAGAACTATTGTAACTTTTTTAGCAAAAAATTTGCAACTAATTCGCTCTAATTTTCTACTAACAATTTCTGAACAAAAAATGGTATAATTACAAATACAGCACTAATAGAAGTTAATTATCCTATTAGTCGACTAGAATCGATTGAAATAATTGAGAATGAAAGAAGGAAAACACATGTCATTTGATGGTATTTTTACCCATGCAATGGTGAATGAATTAAGCCAAGCATTACAGAATGGACGAGTGTCAAAAATCCATCAACCTTATCCTAATGAGATAGTTGTTGTTATGCGAGCCAATGGAAAAAACCATAAATTACTCTTGTCTGCTCATCCAAGCTATGCACGTATTCAACTAACCGAGATTCCTTATGAAAATCCGAGTTCTCCGCCCAATTTTTGTATGATTATGAGAAAACATCTTGAAGGGGCTATTTTAGAAGATATTCAACAAGTTGGTAACGACCGTGTCATTCATTTTAGATTTAAAAGTCGCGATGAAATCGGTGATGTTCAAAATGTTATTTTAATTGTCGAATTAATGGGTCGACACAGTAACATTTTACTTATTGAGCAAGATACACAGCGCATTTTAGATACAATTAAACATGTCCCAACAAGTCAAAATTCGTATCGCTTTATTATGCCAGGTGCTACCTATCAAGCTCCACCTCACCAAGATAAATTGAATCCCTTTGAAACAAGTAGTTCTGAACTAGCAGAGTTAATGACGGCTTTTGAAGATCCAGATTTATCATACGAAAAAAGATTGCAGCATGTCTATCAAGGTATTGGTGCAGACACAGCTAAAGAACTCATGTACCGCAGTGAAAATAATATTCAGAACTTATCTGTTTTATTTGATTCATTCATGGATAGTATTCGCAAAGGTTCTGTTTCACCAACGTTGACACTAGGTTCTAAAAAAGAATTTTTCACTCCCCTTCCTTATCTAAGTATTGAAGGAGAACATGTTGGTTACTCAACGTTGAGTGAATTGTTAGATAAGTACTATGAAAGTAAAGCCGATAGAGACCGTGTCAAGCAACAGGGATCAGATCTCATTCATTTAATTCAAACGGAACTTCAACGCAATAAGAAAAAAATGAAAAAACTTAAAAATACATTAGATGAAACTGAATTAGCCGACGATTACAGAGTTCGAGGCGAATTGTTAACAGCTTATCTTTATACCATGACCAAAGGCCAAAAAGAAGTTACATTAACGAATTTTTATGATGACGAGAAACCTATGACGATAACGCTTGATCCTAGAAAAACACCTTCTCAAAATGCACAAAAGTATTTTTCAAAGTACCAAAAACTAAAAAATGCTATTGCTTTTGTAAACGAACAAATGCGCTTGACTAGTGAAGAGATTGATTACTTAGAATCTGTTTCAACACAAGTTGAGTTGGCTACACCAAAAGATATTGCGGATATTAAAGAAGAATTGATTCAACAAGGATACATGAAGAAAAAGAAAACCAAGAAAAAACAAAAACAAGCAAAATTAAGTCAACCGGATCAATATTGTTCTACAGACGGGACAACGATTTTAGTTGGAAAAAACAATTTGCAAAATGACCAATTAACTCTTAAAACAGCACGTAAGTCAGATATTTGGCTCCACACAAAAAACATTCCCGGCTCGCATGTCATTATCCAATCAGCTGACCCTAGTGAAGAAACGATTCTAGAGGCTGCTAATATTGCTGCTTATTTCTCTAAATCGCAGTTATCTGCCTCTGTTCCGGTAGATTATGTTGAAGTGAAGAAAATTCGCAAACCGAATGGAGCTAAACCTGGCTTTGTCATCTATGAAGGTCAACATACTGTTTTTGTAACTCCGGATAAGGACTTGGTTAATCGATTGAAAGTCTAAGAACTACAATTTCAGTTAAATAAAAGTAACGCATTGCCTGAATTTAACAGGTATGCGTTACTTTTTTTTAGTTAATAGACCAGTGTTCTGGGTCTTTTTTCCATTCTTTTAAGAGGGCTAATTCTGATGCATCAATGTAGCCTTTTTCTAAAGCGACATCAATTAAATTAGAATAATTAGTCAATGTCTTTAATGAAATATTTTGGTTACTGAAATTTTTAATTCCTTGCGGCAGCTCATAGGTGAAGATTGCTGCAACACCTAAAACGTCAGCTCCCTCATTAGTCGCCGCTTGTGCCGCTTCAATAACACTACCACCGGTAGAAATTAAATCTTCAATCACAACTATCTTCTGATGTTGTGTTAGTCGTCCTTCAATTTGATTTCCTTTGCCATGGTCTTTCGCTTTGCCTCGTATATACACCATCGGTAAGTCCAATAATTCGGCTACCCATGCTGCATGAGGAATACCTGCTGTAGCTGTTCCAGCAATGACTTCTACAGCTGGGTAATGCTGTTTAATTAATGCTGCTAAACCATTTGCTATCTCCCGTCGGACTGCGGGATAACTCATGGTGATGCGGTTATCACAATAAATCGGACTTTTCATTCCGCTTGCCCAGATAAATGGCTCTGTTGGATTAAGACTCACTGCCTTAATGGTTAATAATTTCTCAGCAATTCTCTTTTCGTTCGTCATTTATTTATCCACTCCGTTCCATTGCTCTTTTATTGTCCGATAAGCCGCTAATGGATCATCAGCTTGTGTGATAGGACGGCCGACAACAATATAGGATGCGCCTTCTTTCTTAGCCATAGCAGGCGTCGAAATGCGTTTTTGATCTCCTACATCGGTTCCAGCTGGACGTATTCCTGGAGTGACACATAAAAATTCTTTTCCAGTATTTTCTTTTATTTTACGTGCTTCTAATGCAGAACACACCACACCGTCTAACCCAGCTAACTGAGTTAATTTGGCGTAATGGATCACACTTTCCATCAATGGAACAGCAATCAGTTGTTCTTGCTGCATAGCAAGTGGCGTTGTCGAAGTCAATTGTGTGACAGCAATCAGCTTCGGTCGCTTTTTACCAGTTGGTGTGCCTGAAAGAATCCCTTCCATCGCGGCTTCCATCATGTCTTGGCCACCCGCTGCATGAACGTTGAGCATATCGACCTCTAATGCTGTAAGTCCCTTCATGGAACGTTGAACTGTATTGGGAATATCATGTAGCTTTAAATCCAAAAAAACATCATGGCCTAATTGTTTAAGATGCGTGACTATTGCTGGCCCATTTTGATAAAACAGTTCCATACCTACTTTAACAAATAAAGATTCGCCGTTAAACGTGCTTAAAAACGCGTCAACTTGAGACACCGTAGCGAAATCTAAAGCAATAATGGGTCTAGTTATCATTTTTTTGACCTTCCTTTACTTCTTTAATCAATGCTTTGATGGATGCAATCCCCAACTCATCCATTCGTTTAGGTAAAGCTTCAATCAACTCTTTGCAAATCATTGGGTTGGCATAATTGGCCGTCCCAATTGCAACCGCACTAGCACCCGCTAAGAACATTTCAAGCACATCATCAACTGTCGAAATACCGCCCATTCCAATAATCGGAATCGAAACTGCACGAGCGACTTGATAAACCATCCGAATAGCAATCGGTTTAATAGCTGCACCAGAAAGTCCGCCAGTCTTATTCGCTAAGACTGGTTTTCTACTTTCGAGATTGATGCTCATTCCTAGCACCGTATTAATCATACTGATGCCATCCGCTCCTGCTTTTTCAGCGGCTTGGGCGATTGCAACGATATCTGTTACATTTGGAGTCAATTTGATATAAATGGGAACCGTAGCAACAGCTTTTACGGCTTTTGTTATATCATAAACCAATTCAGGACTCGCACCAAAAGTTAATCCGCCTTCTTTCACATTTGGACAAGAAACATTTATTTCAAGTGCGCGTACAGTGGGCGATTGGCACAATCTTTTTGTAACTTCACAATACTCTTCAATCGTTGTACCAGCTACACTTGCTATTACCGGTGTATCAAATCTTGCTAATGCCGGTAATTTTTCAGTAACAATCACATCTACGCCTGGATTTTTTAGCCCTACCGCATTCAGTACACCCGTTTCTGAGTGATGGTACTGAGGATACGCATTTCCTACTCGTGCATCAATAGTCGTTGATTTAATGACAATGGCACCTAATAGATTATAGTCATACTTGTCCAGGTGAAGTTCTCCAAATCCAAATGTTCCACTGGCTGGCATAATGGGATTTTTCAATTCTAACCCTGGTAGGTTTACTGCTAAACGATTCATTTGTTGGCCTCCACGTCGTTTTTTGTTTGATTGAGCTTGTTGCTTTATCCCTATTACAGTGGGTTAGTCATAAGGTTACGAGATTCAAGTACATTTAGAATAGCTGATACCGTATCAAGTGACGTCAATAATGGAATGCCTTGCTCAATCGCAGCTTTCCGAATAACTTTCCCGTCGTTTACTACTCCGATTCCAATGGTCATGGTGTTGATTACTAGTTGAATGTCATTGCCTTGAATAAGATCCAATACGGTTTCGTCTTCCTCGTGTTGGATTTTTGCAACGATTTTTACCGGCAATTGATGTGCTGCAAAATACTGACCTGTTCCTTCCGTTGTCACGATGGTATACCCAATCTCATGAAACCGTTGCGCTAATAGGAGGGATTCTTCTTTGTCCTCATCAGCTACAGTAAACAAGACCGTCCCGTGATCGTGCAAATGCAAGTAACTTCCTTCGAATGCTTTATAAAGAGCTTTTGCTAAAGTCGTATCGCTTCCCATGACTTCTCCTGTCGATTTCATTTCAGGACCTAACAAAGCATCAACCTTTTGTAATTTGGTGAACGAGAACACAGGAGCTTTAACATGTATTAAAGCAGATTCTTTATATAAGCCGTCCGCATATCCTTGTTCCTTTAAAGATTGGCCTAAAATTGCTTTGGTAGCTACTTGAGCCATCGGTATACCGGTCACTTTGCTTAAGAACGGTACTGTACGACTGGCACGCGGATTAACTTCGATGACATAGACCGTATCTTCATGAATCACAAACTGAACATTCATCATTCCTAAGCAATTTAAGCCAAGAGCTAAACGAGTGGTGTAGTCAACAATGGTCTCTTGAATTTCTTTTGATAAGGATTGAGGTGGGTAAACGGCCATCGAATCGCCAGAATGGACACCTGAGCGTTCAATGTGTTCCATAATGCCAGGAATAAGGACCGATTTCCCATCACATATCGCATCTACTTCCACTTCTTTTCCTACTAAATACCGATCAATCAAAACGGGGTGTTCTGGAGAAGCTTTTACAGCATTTCGCATATAGTTTTCTAAATCCGGCTGTGTATCGACAATTTGCATACCACGTCCGCCTAAAACGTAACTTGGACGAACCAATACGGGGTAGTTGATTCGGTCTGCGATAACGACAGCTTCTTCTGCCGTTGTAGCCGTATCTCCTAGAGGTTGCGGAACATTGAGTTCATTCAACGCTTGCTCGAATAAATCACGGTTTTCGGCGCGATCTAAATCTTCGACACGAGTTCCTAATAACGTTACGCCCATTTTAGTTAACGGTTCTGCTAAGTTGATAGCTGTTTGTCCGCCAAATTGAACAATTACACCAACCGGTTTTTCTAAATGAATGACATGCATGACGTCTTCTAAAGTCAAAGGTTCAAAATACAATTTATCTGAAATGGAAAAGTCAGTCGAAACGGTTTCAGGATTGCTGTTCATAATAATCGCTTCGTAGCCCGCTTGTTGAATAGCTTTAACCGAATGAACGGTAGCATAATCAAATTCCACTCCTTGTCCGATTCTAATGGGACCGGATCCTAAAACTAAAACCGATTTCTTGTCGGAAACGATACTTTCATTTTCTTCTTCATACGTACTGTATAAGTAAGGTGTATTGGATTCGAACTCTGCCGCACAAGTATCGACTGTTTTATAGACTGGGACAATGTCATTTTCGTAACGGATGTTACTAACGTCTCGTTCAGTCATCTCCCATAGCTGGGCAATCGCTTTATCCGAAAAGCCGTACTCTTTAGCTGTAGCCAGTATAGTAATATCTTTCACCTGTTGCTTCAGTTCTGCTTCTATTTCTACGATGTGCAACAATTTGTCTAAGAAAAACAAATCAATTTTCGTTAAATTGGCTAAGTCTTCAATCGTATAGCCGCGTCTAATTCCTTCTACCAAATAGAACAACCGGTCATCTTCAGCTTTAATCATTTTTTCGATTAAAGCTTCATCTTTTGCCAGGGAAGCTTCTTCTAACGAGACATGAGATACCCCAATTTCCAATGAACGTACGGCTTTTAATAAAGCTTCTTCTAATGTCCGTCCGATAGCCATAACTTCTCCTGTGGCTTTCATTTGGGTTCCTAAACGACGGTCGCCTTGTTCAAATTTATCAAATGGCCAACGTGGAATTTTGGCAACGACATAATCAAGTGCTGGTTCAAACTCAGCATACGTTGTTCCAGTTACTGGATTCTTCATCTCATCCAGTGTTAAGCCAACGGCAATTTTAGCAGCTAGTTTTGCAATTGGGTAACCTGTCGCTTTACTTGCTAATGCGGAAGAACGACTGACACGTGGATTCACTTCAATGATGTAGTAATTAAAACTATGTGGGTCAAGAGCTAATTGAACGTTGCAACCTCCTTCAATCCCTAAAGCCCGAATGATTTTTAATGACGCATTACGCAGCATTTGGTGTTCTTTATCCGTTAATGTTTGTGTTGGTGCAAAAACGATTGAATCTCCCGTATGAACACCTACTGGATCGAAATTTTCCATATTGCAGACAACAATCGCATTATCATTTTTATCCCTCATCACTTCATACTCAATTTCTTTATAACCTGCAATGCTGATTTCGACTAAACATTGACTTACGGGCGATAATTTCAAGCCATTAGCTACAGTCTCTGTTAACTCTTCTTCATTATCACAGATTCCACCGCCTGTTCCACCTAAAGTAAAAGCTGGGCGAACAATGACCGGAAAGCCAACTTTTCCAGCAAATACTATCGCTTCTGAAACCGTATGGACGATAGCGCTCTCTGGTACGGGTTCATTTAACTCGTTCATCAAATTACGGAATAAATCTCTGTCTTCTGCTTGATCAATTGCACTTAATTTAGTCCCAAGCAGCTCAATATCTAATTCCTCAAGGATCCCAGAATTGGCTAATTCCATAGCCATATTTAAGCCCGTTTGTCCGCCTAGCGTTGGGACAATCGCATCTGGTCGTTCCTTACGTAAGATACGCGAAACAAATTCTAAAGTAATGGGTTCAATGTAAACTTTGTCGGCAATTTCTTTATCCGTCATGATCGTAGCTGGATTAGAGTTGACCAATACGACTTCATAACCTTCTTCTCTTAATGCAAGACACGCTTGAGTACCCGCGTAATCGAATTCAGCCGCTTGACCGATGACAATTGGTCCTGATCCGATTACCATAATTTTCGTTAAATCTGTCCGTTTAGGCATTCTTATTTGTCTCCTTCCAAGCATCCATTAATTCCATAAATTGATCAAAAAGGTGCGCTGCATCGTGTGGCCCTGGTGCCGCATCTGGGTGATATTGAGCACTGAACACCGGGTGATAGCGATGCTTAACTCCTTCAACGGTTCCGTCATTTAGTTCAATATGGGTTATAAGTAATTTTTCTTTATCAATAGAATTAGCGTCTACTGCATAGCCATGATTTTGCGAAGTAAAATCAATTCTTCCTGTTGCGATTTCCTTTACTGGATGATTAAATCCGCGATGACCAAACTTCATCTTAAACGTCCGGGCTCCATTTGCCAAAGCAATCAACTGATGCCCTAAACAAATACCAAATACTGGCAGTCTCTCTTGGATGACTTGAATCATTGTAAGAACCGCTGGGATTGAAGTAGGATCTCCTGGTCCATTGGTTAACATCACCCCATCTGGATTTAAACTTAGGATTGTTTCAGCAGTTGTGTTATACGGCAACACCGTTACATGACAATTTCTTTTGTTTAATTCATTTAAGATACTGTGTTTTAATCCAAAATCAACGACCACCACATTCTTACCTTCTCCAGGGCTAACATACGAACGATTCGTGGACACTTGAGCAACTTGATTCACAGGCAAAACAGTGGCTTTCAATTGATCAAAAGCATGTTTGAGATCATCTTCTGCATCAATGATCATGCCGCGCATCGTGCCGTGTTGGCGAATAATGCGGGTCAACTTACGAGTATCTACACCGGCTATCCCAGGAATTTTCTTGATTTTTAAAAATTCATCTAAACTCATTTGGCTTCGCCAGTTAGATGGAACACGAGCAAATTCTTTAACGATCACAGCTTTCGTTGTAGGATCAATGGATTCATAATCCTCTCGATTGATTCCAGTATTGCCAATCAAAGGATAAGTAAAAATGAGCATTTGGCCATTATACGACTGGTCAGTAATGGATTCTTGGTATCCAGTCATGCCAGTTGAAAAAACGACTTCTCCAGTTGCATCATTTGCCGCTCCGAATCCTCGGCCTTTAAAAATGCTGCCGTCTTCTAATATTAATAATCGTTTCATTTATTAGCTCCCTCCTGATAGATCAATTTCCCATCGACAAACGTCATTGTTGTCGTTCCTCTAACAGACCATCCGATAAAAGGAGTATTCGTTGCCATAGAAAGAAAATCTTCAGCTTTAATTTTTTTAGTTGTTGTTAAGTCGAAAAAAGCTATATCGGCTTTTTGACCAACTTCAATTGTTCCGCCTTCTAATTGAAAAACTTTAGCTGGCTTAACCGTCATCCAGTCGATGAGTTGAACTAGCGTTGCGATGCCTGTTTCAACGAGATGCGTGTATAACAATGAAAAGGCTGTTTCACTGCCGACAATTCCAAAAGGCGATCCTACCATGCCCCCTGCTTTTTCTTGTTCACTATGTGGCGCATGATCCGTGGCAATCAAGTCGATCGTACCGTCTAACAACCCCTCAATCAACGCTTCCCGGTCGTCATTTCCTCTTAGCGGAGGATTCATTTTATACAGACTAGAATCAGTAGGAATCGCATCTTCCGTTAACAATAAATGATGTGGTGTCACTTCAGCGGTTACGTTTATCCCCGCGCGTTTTGCATCACGAATGACTCGGACACTTTCTTTCGTTGAAACATGGCAGACATGGTAGTGTGCTCCTGTTGCTTCACTCAATAAGACATCGCGTGCGATTTGACTCGCTTCCGTTACACTAAGAATCCCCGGCAATCCCAATTCTTTATTCCGACTTCCTTCATGCATCACGCCATCAAATAAAAGCGAATCATCTTCTGTGTGAGCAACGACGATTGTTTGATTCTTAGCCGCTTCTTTCATCGCTTGATACATCGTACCTGCTGACTGAACACCGACTCCATCATTTGTGAAGGCAAATGCTCCCGCATATAGTAAATCTGTTTGATTGGTTAACGTGTCACTGTGTAAGCCCATCGTAAGAGGCGCATACTGTTTGACTTTTACAACAGCGTCTTGTGCTATTTTTGCTTGAAGAGTTTTCATTTTTTCAGTTGTATCCGGTTCAGGTTGAACATTTGGCATAGCGCAAATAGTTGTAAACCCACCGCGCGCAGCTGCCATTGTTCCTGACTTGATGGTTTCTTTATAAGAAAATCCCGGTTCTCTTAAATGGACATGTACATCAATCAAACCAGGCGTAACTAAGGCGCCTCTTGCATCAATTATTTCGTCAACTTCTAAATTAAGCGAAGCTAGATTCTTTCCCATGGCTTGAATCGTTTCTTGGTTGAGTACTAGCTCAATGGGCACAATTTTTTCTTTTTGATTTAACAACGTAGCATTTTTTATCCAAATCGTCATCTATTCATCTCCTGAGGTAAAAGTATCAATAACTTGTTTCAGCGGCTTTATTTCTTCCAGCAATGACGGCTTCTAAAATAGCCATTCTGGCAAATACGCCATTTGACATCTGCGTCACAATTCTTGAGCGGTCGCATTCAACGAGCGAGCTTTGCAATTCCACGCCTCGGTTAACTGGCGCAGGATGCATGATAATTGCTGACGGCTTCATTTTCTTTTCGCGTGTTTCATTTAAACCGTAATCAGCTAAATACGTTTCAACGTTAACGTCGTCGTGCGTTTCATGCCGTTCATGTTGGACACGTAACAGCATGACAACATCCACTTCCGGTACTAAATCATCCATGGCTACATATTGACCATATTCGCTAAAAGTTTCGTTCATCCAACGAGCAGGTCCAGAGAAGCTAACTTCTGCACCCAATCGTTTCAACATCAGCATATTTGACTTGGCAACTCTTGAATGTTTTAAATCTCCTACAATAGCTATTTTCAATCCGTCAAAATGGCCATATTCTTCATAAATGGTCATCAAGTCTAATAAGCATTGACTAGGGTGCTGACCCGTCCCATCCCCTCCATTGATGATGGAACATTTGATTGAAGGACTTGCGATCAATTCGGTGTAAAATGCTTCTTTACTATCCCTAATAACCGCAATCTCGGTACCAAGAGCCGACATGGTCAAAACAGTATCATATAGGCTCTCCCCTTTTTTAATGCTGCTTGTCGATGGTTCAAAGTCAATGATTTCGATACCTAGTTTTTTTTCGGCCATTTCAAAACTTTTATGGGTACGTGTACTGTTTTCAAAGAACAAATTCACCGCATAAAGAGGTTCACTTACTTGAGGTGAAATCATCCCTTTTTTAAACTGTGCTGCCCGTTTAATCAAAGTAAGGACTTCTTCATTTGTTAAATCTTCTACCGAGACAAAATGGTTCAAAGGAATCGTTGCAGAAATTTTTTCCATGTCATTTTTCCTCCTAATCCTTTTTTTCATGCGTCAAAGTGGTTAAAGGTACAAAAAAAGAACCTAAAGTTTTATGGAGAACTTTAGGTTCTAGAATAATCGTCCTGCAGCTTGGAGTGACTCCCAGCATAGTATCAGGGCAGCATTATAGTAGTGACCTTATTAGTCTCACAGGGCTAATTTAAAGTTTCACTTAAGCTTTATTTAATTAATTTTTGAATGAGAACATGATCTTCTCCATCAAGTTCTTCAACGCCGACTTTAATTTGTTCCTCTAAAGATGTTGGAATGTTTTTACCCACAAAATCAGCACGGATAGGCAATTCTCTATGTCCTCTGTCTACTAGTACTGCAACCGAAATTTTGCTTGGACGTCCGATGTCCATTAGAGCATCCAAAGCGGCACGAATCGTACGTCCAGTATACAAGACATCATCAATCAAAATCACTTGTTTGCCTTCAATAGATACGGGAATACTTGAACCGTTTATTTGTGCCTCATTAGTTGCAGAACTTGAATGAACATCATCTCTGTAAAGTGAAATATCTAATTCACCTACTGGAATCTCAACACCTTCTAATTGTTTCATTCGTTCAGCAATTCTTCGCGCTAGATAGATGCCACGAGTTTTGATACCGACTAAAATCAAATCGTCAATTCCTTTATTTCTTTCAATGATTTCATAAGTAATACGTGTTAAAGCACGTTTTACAGCAGCTTGATCGACTACTTCTACTTCAGATTTGATTGACATGTTTTTCCCTCCAACTTTCTTTTTTTATCGCTTTAACTAGGATCATCCAATAAAAAATGCCCTCTTAACCTTTAATGGTCGAAGAGGGCATATTACGGTTGAGTAATAGAAGAGAAGGTTTCGTCCACCTTTTCTTAATATGCTCCTTCTTAGTCTCACAGGACTAGGATTAAAGGATAATTTATCTTTCTGTCACTACTGACTATACAGAGCGTCTTTTAGAAAGTCAATCAAAAGAATTAATCATTTCTTAATTTTGTTAATGTATCTTCAAATAATTGTGGTAACGGAGCTTCAAACGTTACAAATTCTCCCGTTGTTGGGTGTTTGAATCCTAGTGTTTGAGCGTGTAAAAATTGACCTTTGCCTTCTAATGTTTTTCTTGGTCCATATATTGGATCTCCTGCTAAAGGGTAACCAATGTATTTCATATGAACTCTAATTTGGTGAGTTCGGCCAGTTTCTAGTTTTAAGGACACTAAAGTGAAATCTTTGAAGCGTTCAAGAACAGTAAAATGTGTGACAGCTTCTCTTCCGCCATCAATAATATCTTGTTTTTTACGGTCAACTTTTGAACGTCCAAGCGGTGCATCAATTGTGCCTTTTTCATGAGGAATCACACCATGTACAAGCGCTATATACTCTCTTAAAGACGTTTTGTCTTTTAATTGAGCAGCTAGTTTTTCATGGGCACTATCATTTTTAGCAACCATTAGTAAACCAGAAGTATCTTTATCAATACGGTGAACGATTCCTGGACGGATTGTTCCGTTAATACCAGATAAATCTTTAATGTGATACATCAGTGCATTTACTAAAGTGCCCGTTTGATGACCGGCAGAAGGATGAACAACCATACCTTGTGCTTTATTAACCACTACGACATCTTCATCTTGGTACACGATTTCGATTGGGATATCTTCTGCAAGTACTTCCAATGAAACCAATTCTGGTTCAATAATAACAATTTCGTCACTTGGTTGTACCTTATAATTAGCTTTTAAATTCTCGCCATTGACAGTGACATTTCCCTCTTTAATCCATTGTTGGATATGCGAACGGGTGATAGACGGCAGCAATTCCGTTAATACTTTGTCTAAGCGACCTGTTTCTTCTTTAATAATAAAATTATGTTCTTGTGGCATACTTGATCTCCTTTTTTAAACCGACTCTTTCCAATAAAGCAATGGTTTAGTGTTTCTTTTTTTCATTTCTTTCGTCTATGAAAACAAAAATAATCATTAAGAATACTCCGATACTTAAAGACATATCTGCTACGTTAAAAATCGGAAAATTTATAAATTCCAAACGAACCATGTCGATAACATATTCAAAGCGAATACGATCAATAAAATTCCCGATTGAACCAGCTAAAATAAGTGCTAAAGCAATTGAAAATAATCGACTGTTCTTGCCGAATTTTTGCAAATAATAGATGACTGCACCTACTACTATGATGGTTATAAGATAAAAAAACCACATTTGGCCTTCTAAAATACTCCAAGCTGCCCCAGTGTTGCGAATGTACATCCATGATAAGACATTTGGAATAACTTCTACTGTTTCATATAAGTCAATATTCTGCACGGTTAAGAATTTAGTGAACTGATCAACGGCCACTATGATGGCTGCTAAGATATAATATATAAACATATTAGCCCTCTCTTTATCTCATTCTATTTTTCACTTACTCTACCATTTTACATGATTCTCTAGTCAAGAGATAGTTTTTTATTTTTATTCCATTACTTTGTACCATTAAATAACGACTCGTATTGCTTTAGATATCAGGAAGCGTTTGCTATAATAGAAAAAGCGATTCATTTAAATCAGAACGTAATGTTACACTTTTTTTGACGTTCTTTTCTTAAATCGAATCTGGTTAAACTAAAAAAAGGAGTTTTGCATAAAAATGAAAAAAAAATACTTAGTCACAAATCTATTCGCAGTAGCCTTGTTTTTAACTGCTTGTGGAAACAATGACGTTGCAGAAGCATTAGATTCAACAACAGCCATTAAGTCACATGAAGATCAGATTGTAGGTGATTTAAACGCCATTACCGAACAAGAAAAAAAATTGCAAGGATCTTTTGAAAACACACTTGCTGAAGATGAAACCTTAAGCACATTCGCAGATGGAACTTCTGCCGTTTTTGAAAATGTTGATACGCGTTCGAATTCACTATCTGAACTAAAAGAAGCCACTACTACTATAAAAGAAGAACAAGTCCTTTTAGACAAAAAAACAAGTGATAAATTGCCACAAGTAGAATTAGACCAATTAACGACAACAATAGAAACGTTAACTGCTTCATTAGATGAGTACATCACTCATTATGAATCAGTATTAGCAGATCAAGAAACTTACTTCACAGATTTAGGCAAAGGAGAAGCCACATACGAAACACT
Organism: Carnobacterium sp. AT7; assembly: GCF_000171855.1. Classification (NCBI taxonomy): domain Bacteria; kingdom Bacillati; phylum Bacillota; class Bacilli; order Lactobacillales; family Carnobacteriaceae; genus Carnobacterium; species Carnobacterium sp. AT7. Next base: position 39,616 of record NZ_ABHH01000009.1, read on the forward strand.
TACTACTGGTATGGAATCAATTAATAAACAAGATGCCAAAACAAAAGAATTGCTTTTAAAGTTGGATAAACAACTTGTTGAGGTTCAAGATTCAAATAAGAATACAACGGCATCTCTGAACGAATTAAATGATGATTCAAAATAAGTAACGAAAAAGGAGTTCTAAAAATGAAAACTATTTTACTGGGAGTGTCTCTCATGAGTGCACTTATTCTAAGTGGCTGTCAAACATCTGGCGCAACTGACAATGATACGAGCAGCTCACTTACTTCTGAAACAAGTGGAGATCAATCAAGTATTTCAAGTGAAACAAGTAGTTCAGCTCAGAGTTCAATCGAATCCACTAAAGAATTGCCTACCGAACAAGAAGCTTACCGTTACAAGATAAATCCAACTACTTCAGTTGTCGAACCAATCGATTCAGAAACCAACCCAAAAGTAGCTCTTTTAACGTTTGATGACTCTCCAGATCAACATGCGGTAGATATAGCCAAACAATTAAAAACAATCAACGCCCCTGCTATCTTCTTTGTAAACGGTATGTACATAGAATCAGATGAAGGCAAAGACAAATTGAAACAAATTTATGACATGGGATTTGAAATTGGAAACCATACCCAAACACATCCAAATTTAAGTACCATCAGCTCTGAAGAACAACGTGAAGAAATTTTGAAAACCAATGAATTGATTTATGAAGTCACAGGTGAAAAGCCACACTTCTTCCGCGCACCACATGGTGTAACAACTGAAACCTCTGATGCCATTATGGCTGAAGAAGGCATGGTTTCTATGAACTGGACTTACGGATACGATTGGGAAGCAGATTATCAAACAAGCGAAGCCTTAACCGATATCATGTTGACTACAGAATATCTAAATGATGGCGCTAATTTGTTGATGCATGACCGTTCATGGACGAATGAAGCAGTGTTACCCATTGCGGAAGGCCTAGTTGAAAAAGGCTATATCTTAGTTGATCCTAAACTTATTGAAACACCTGAAAGAGAGGAATAAAAACATGAAATTAAAAACATCTTTTTGGTTTGGACTACTCGTTACAGCAAGTTTTGGATTCTCCCCTCTTGCTGTATCAGCAGATGAGAATTCTGAACCAACTCTACTAGAGATTAATGCAGAACCTATTCTAAGCACACCCGTCCAATTCCCATCAAAATTCACTTATGATAGTGGAATTGCTATTGACTATCCTGAAAATGGCGTAAAAGGAATTTACGTTACCGCCTATTCAGCCGGTGGAACAGATAAAATGAAAGAATTGATTAATTTTGTCAATACTAGTGGGTTAAACTCAATGGTTATTGATGTCAAAGACGATGTCGGTAATATGACTATGGATTTGAAATCTGAAAATAAGATCGTCCAAGATAGTACAAAGCATTACGTTACTGACCCAGCTGCTATGATGAAACAACTTGAAGAAAATGAAGTCTACCCTATCGCTCGGGTGGTGGTCTTTAAAGATACTTTACTGGCTGAAGCTAGACCTGAATTATCTTTTAAAAAAGCTGACGGCAGTGTTTGGAAAAATGCTAACGGCGATGCATTCGTAAATCCTTTTTCTAAAGAAGTCTGGGATTATAATGTTGAAGTAGCTAAACAAGCAGCAAAAATGGGCTTCAAAGAAATTCAGTTTGATTATGTTCGTTTCCCAGAAGGCTTTGAAAACGAAAGCAAATCATTAGATTACACTTTGGGTGATTACGAAACAAGCGATTTTGATGACGTTCAACAACGCGTTTCAGCTGTTAGTGATTTTGTGGCTTACGCTAGAGAACAACTTAAAGCTTATGATGTAGAAGTTTCCGTTGATATCTTTGGCTATTCAGCAACCGTTCCAGAAGCTCCTGGCATTGGACAAAACTTCTCTAAGATTTCTGAAAATGTTGACGTTATTTCTTCTATGATTTACCCAAGTCATTGGAACTCTTACTTTGGAATTAGTAAACCAGACTTAGAACCTTACAATTTAGTTGCAGAGTATATGAAAGTTGAAAACAAATTGCTTTTAGGTTTAGAAACACCTCCAAAATCAAGACCATGGCTACAAGATTTCACTGCTTCTTACTTAGGAGCTGGAAATTACCAACAATATGGTGCAGCTCAAGTTGAAGATCAAGTAAGAGCATTACACGACGCTGGAGTAAATGAATTTCTATTGTGGGATGCTTCTAATAGTTACACACCAGGTGTAACTTACAATATGGAATAATGGCTAACATAAAAACAATTCTCAAATAGATACTTGAAGAACCCCCTCTTAAATTGCAGAGGGGGTTCTTTTTTGCTCTATACTTTTAGTGTTGATAGCTAAATTTAGTTCATACTTATCATTCTGGAGGAATAAAATTGCTTGTAGCCCTATGAAGTATTCAATGCTGTTAAGCTGTGTTTGAGGCTTAACAGTTCTTAAGAATTTGGCTTAAACCAGGACTATTACAGGCAAATCCGTCTATCCCATAAATTTTTTTAAATCCCTATTAGTTGACAAAGAGGCTTCTATTATTGTTAAGTAATCGGTTAATCCTATTTCACAAGACAATTATAAATCCTGTTTTGTTTTATTTCTTCTTTTGACTCTTAAAACGCCTATTAAAGTGAATGCTACAGCAGGATATAATCCTGAACCGATAAAGTCTTTATTTACTATATACTCTATTAAAATACCAATAAAACTCGTAAATATCATTATCAGTATGACATTCGCATATGGCCGTTTTTCTTTAAATTTTTTATATTTAGTAAACACAAACTCACCTCCAACCGAAATAGTTCCTTTATTATATCTAAACGTCGTAGCAACTACTAGCAACCAACAGTTTACATCCTAGCAACTATTAGTTGCTAATACTTTTTTTCAAGAATTTAAGGCAATAAATGGTAGCCACCGACTATTCAATTATGTATGATAAAGAAAAACGAAACACAAGGAGGAAATAATGGAACTAGGAGAAAGATTAAAACAAAGTAGAACTAACAAAGGGTTTTCACAAACAAATGTGGCAGATCATTTAAATATTTCAAGACAATCTATCTCAAAATGGGAGAATGGGAATAGCCTCCCTGATCTAGCTAATTTAGTAAAACTAAGTAACTACTATGAAGTATCTATAGATGAATTATTAAAAGAAAATAAACAGCTTAAAAATAAAATCGAAGCAAATGAGCTCGAAATTGAAGATAAGAGTCAAAAGTTAAATTTTATTCGTGGCATAAGTCAAAATGATGAAGGTTTGGTATTATTAGGTCTCTCATTTCTTAGTTTCTTGATCTCACCTTTAGGGTTACTTATCTCACCTATTTTAATGATTAGAAATAAAAAAACAAACACACTCTACAGGTTGATCTACATAGCGTGCATTTGTTGTATAGCCTATAATTTATTTATAGGCTATGGCATTTTAAGTGATATTTTTGGTTGGGGGACAACTACTGTTGAGTATTTAGGATAATTAATACGTAATAGAAATTTTATTAGACTGTAACTTTGCTCTTAAATTGATTGAAGTTGTAAATAAACCTACTTTCCTTTTCAAATAGTAAGTAGATTGAATAGAACTATCTAATTTCAATTCTGCTTGTGTAAAACTTCCTGTATAAGCCACAATAGCAGGAGAATATGCTCTTGTAATTTTATCGCCACTCACTGTAATTTGGTAACTCGCTTTCCATTGACCAGCAGTAGAGGCTGCAATTTGGTAACTGCCATTTTTCACAGCTCTAAAATAACTAGGTATTTCTTCAATTTCGATAATCAGTTGCTCACCATCAGGGCTCAAACTTTCAAATGTTTGTGTCCCTCCAACTGCTAAATCATAGATCACTTCTTTTGTATCAATAGAATTAGCTTCTTCCGCCTTTACTTCTGTAACGTCTAGACTAAAAAAGATGAACCAACATAAAAGAACTACTAGTTTTTTCAATTAAATTCCTCCAAACATTTTTTTAATAACATCTATAATATAGCAGATAAAGTAGTGTTATTAACTAATTATTTTAAATAAATAACAACCAATTCAAAAGAAGGAACTAAATTGTCAGAAAAAGCAAAGAACTATCTTAAAACCTTCGCTTATTCCTATTTATCATTCGCACTAGTGCTTTTAGGTACAAGATTCATTTTTATGTTTAACAACAACTAAACAATAAAAAGTGCATTTAATTCAGCATTTTTCTTTAGTTTTATTTGGGCAATTCCCTCACTACTTATAGTTGTGGCAATCAATTTTTTTGTTATTAACAATAGAAAAAAAGTCCAATGAAAATAATTGATTTCATTGGACTTTATTCAAAGTATAAGCTTAATAAATCAATCTGAAGTTCAATATAATGCTTCGTGACCTTTTCATGTTTCTATGACCAAAGATCTCAATTAGCGCAACGTGTCCACGTTGTAATAGCGATAACGAAAGTTTTATACCGCTCATAACATATTTTCATAAAAAGGAGAACCTATGAATATAAAAGGAGTAAAACGAGAAGTTTTAAGTGCAGTTACTTTCTTCATTTTTATGTATATCTTTTTTTACTTTTTCCATCCTGGTAAAACTATTTATAATTACTTAATAGGCAGTATCATAAGTACTTCTTTTTACTCTATTGCTATGGTACTAGCCTATTTCAAAAAAATAAAGCGCTTTCCAATGAAAGAGAACCTTGTATTAACAAAAAAATATATCCTATTTTTAAACTTAGCTAGAAGTATCTCCGTGAAGTATAACTGATGAATTTGAATGCTCAAAACCATTGTTTAAATAAAATAATTCAGCTGGATAGCCTCGATCGGTATCTAATATTATAGTGGGTATACAACTATCTTTTAATTGTCCTTTGATAAAATTCAAGAATTTTGTACCTATCCCTTTCCCTTGATAATCATTTGAAATATAGAAGGAATCTAACTGGTATTCTTTTCCCATATACCAGGGTTTAATAAAACCTAATGCAGCACCCAATAAATTAGCTGTACCTTCTTCTCTAACGATATATCCTTTAAATGTGTTCAATTCAGTCATTTGGTTAACATAGGATGTAATTTGGTTATCTGTTAATTTATCATTCCAAGGCTCAGCTGAAAACACTTCGATATAAACATTTACCACTTCTGATAAATCACTTTCATTAAATTCCATAAAATAAATACCTTTATTTTTCATTCTTCAATCAACCTCCCTTAATTAAATTAAACATAGCACTATTTTAATCATTTTACCTTTTAGGAATATTTTTTTATAACAATTGATGCTGAAATAATAAGTTATTAATACTTGATTCTATTTCCTTACAAGTATTGTTTTTTTAATTAACTATGTTGACATTCTTTTTTTTCTATTTTTTTATCAATTCTATTTCTTATGAAGTCAGTAACAGGGATAGACAAAAACAGAATACTTGAAAATAATTGAATAACCCCACTACCTATTTTTCCATCTATAATTATTTCTTCAGGCCTAATTAAAAAAGTTTGGTAAGTCGTATATAGACCGATTAATCCCGTAATTAAACATAGCCATGAGAGAATCATTTTGTTATCATTTTTGCGAAAGTAAGCATTATGATAAACACAAATATTCACAAAAAATAACGCCACTATGTACACTATTATCAATATTTCTAGCTCTTTAGTTGCACCCCAATGAAAATCAAGAAATAAACCAAGAATGTAATTTAATATAATCAAACTAGCTAAAGAAATAAATGAATAATAACCATATTTATATCTCATTAATTTTTGGAATTCATCGTATTGTTTCACTTTCATTCCTCCCAAAATAAATCGTTTAATGTTAGATTAAATTCTTTACAAATCTCTATACATAAATTTATCGTCGGATTGTAATCTCCTCTTTCAATAGCGCTGATTGTTTGTCGAGTAACATTTACTGCATCTGCTAACTGCTGTTGAGACATATCTTTCTTAGTTCGTGCTACCTTCAATCTTAAATTCTTAGCCATATTATCACTCCCTATATGACATATATATTACACTAAGTAAATTATACCATCTATTTAAATGAGTACAACATGATATAGTTTCGCCGAGTATAATAAGACTTAGCTAGATAACTAAAAAAGCCATTCTGGGTACACTCATCATGTATTTCTGACCAAAGAATACATAGAAGTGATCACGAATGTCCTACACAATTTACTTATGAAATTTTTAGTATCTTAGCTTAATACAACTCAAGTCATTTTTATAAAAACAACTAGTCTGCTTTACAAGTTAGTAGTTTTTTGGTATAACTAACTTGTAAAGCAGACTAGTGGAGGAATGTCATGGACAATAAAATAAACTCTCAAATGTTAAAAGGAATTTTATCAGGTAGTATCTTACTTTTACTTTATCAAGAAGAATTATATGGTTATAAACTGAGCGAAAAACTTACAAAATTTGGTTTTACTGATATTCCTAAAGGAACGATCTATCCTCTTTTGCTCTCACTGGAAAAAAAGGAATTAATTAAAGGGACATTGCGTGACTCTGATACAGGGCCCAAAAGAAAATATTATTCTCTTACTGAAAAAGGACTAATAGAAAAAAATGAATTTACAGTGCAATGGAATAAGTTAAGAGAAAGTGTTGATAATCTAGTAGAAGGAAGTGAATAAATTGGAAAAAAATGAATTGATTGAAACAAATGCTAGCTTACAAGATTCGTTGACAAAAGAAAACGAAAAATACTACGGAAACCTACTTATTTATATTAGAACAATGGCTGTTTTTAGAGATGTGAAAAAGAGTGAAGAATTATTGCTAGAAGTGTTACGAGATATCCTAGATGCGCAAGAACAAGGATTTTCTGCAGAAGAATATTTTGGAGAAAATCCAAAAAAAGTCGCTGATGAAATCATTAAACAACTGCCCATTAACCTTTTAGATACTCTAAAGATAGTCCTAATAGCTTTAGCAAGTTATAGTATGTTTAACACTTTACCCAACCTTATTTTTCCAGATGAACCCCTAGATATCGGAAGCTTATTGATATGCGGATTCTATTGGGCTATTATGGTTATCTTTTCTCTATGGCTTTTAGGGATTAGCTTATATCGATTTAAAGACAAATTTTCTAAACTAGTTTTACTTTTATTAGTTGGATTAGGCGTCTCAGTTGGTTTTTATATTAATTTTTTAATATCTACGCCACTCAAAGTAAATCTTAGTGGTAATTTAGGCATAGTTACCATCATTCTTATATCTGGACTAATACTCTATCTTTTTTATAAAGAAAAGGATAGAAAATTTTGGGCACCTTTTCTTCCAATTTTACTTACTTCTGCTATTTTAGGAATTCTTACTAGGATAGACATTTTTTCAGAATTATTAAGTTCAAAAGAAGGTAAAATAGGTGTGGGTGTTATTTTAGGGATTTTACTTCTCCTTCAATACGTATTCATATTTTTTACTAGCAGGCAGTTAAACAACTAAAATTTCAGGTGATGCAACAACAATTTACTAGTGTCGACACTTTTTAAACTGATTGTCAATTCTATATATCTTTATTATTATATCCAATAATAAAGATAGCTATAAATAACAAACAGAACCTTGTTAAATTAAGGTTCTGTTTGTTTAATTCTACCCATTTCATATATTAATCTATTAATCATTTACTGTTTCAACTAAGAATTATTTTAAATTCAAAAGAAAATATTTTAAAAGAATTGGATACCCTTATCAATTTGTTCTTAGAAAATTTCTGGCTTAGTTACAAAAATGTCATGTCCTACTAATTGAATTAGATTACCCATTAGATTCATCATTTTTTTGAACCCATCCCAATCATGTTCAGATAAGCTACCTTCAATAGAAATAATAATATTTTTCTTGCTTTAATCAATTGTTTAGTTGCTGACAAATTATTTTCTTCTTTAATTTTAAAGAACAAAAAGGACATCTATTTATGATAGTTAAAGTCAAACCACCTTTGTCAATTGTGTTATTTATCAAACTAATAACAATAATTAATATTTCAAGCAATTAATGAGCATTTTACGTTCATCTATTTTAAAAGACTGTCTTTTGTCCTTTATAAATAGAATGATTGCCATTAAAAACATAAGAAATACAAACGGTTAAAAGAAAATAAGGTAGATAATTGAAACCAAAAACTTCTGCTCCGATTAGTGCAGGTGCAATAAGTGTATTTGTAGCAGAAGAAAATACACTTGCATAACCTAATGCAGCGACAAACTCTATAGGTAAACCGAATAAAGGAGCAAGCCAAACACCCAAACTAGCACCAATTGAGAAGATGGGTGTTACTTCTCCACCCTGAAAACCTGCGGCTAAGGAAAGAATTGTTAAAAGGAATTTTAAAAGCCAATCATATCCATAAATACTTCCTCCACTAAAACTTGCGGCAATTAAATTTGTTCCAAGACCTGAATATCTACCCATTTGGAAAATTAAAAGCAATAAACTAATTAAAATCCCTACAAAGAAAATTCGTTTACTTAAATTTGGGATTTTCTTTCCTATAAATTGTTTTGAGTAGCCTAAAACATAAGCAAAAAGGCCGCCTACAATCCCAAATATCATACCTAAGAAGATCATTTTAACTATAGTTTGACTATCCATCGTTACAGCAACATCTAGATTAACTGAAAATTTTTCTAGGCCTAAAAAGTGAGAGACATAACTAGCCACAAATGCAGCGATTAGGGCAGGAAATAACGCTAAATATTCTAATTTACCGACCACTAGAACCTCTAGTGCAAAAAATGTAGCTGCAAATGGGGTTTCAAATAAGCCACCAAACCCTGCAGCCATTCCTGTAATCAACATTATTTTTGAAGCATTTTTAAAAGGAATTTTCCGACCAATTGCATGAGAAAAAGTCGCACCAATCTGAACAGCGACACCTTCGCGTCCAGCACTACCACCAAATAGATGGGTTATCCAAGTGCCAATAATGGTTAAAGGAATCATTCGTTTAGGAATCTCGTGCAATTCTTCATTGCCTGCTGAAAAAACTAAACTCATGCCTTTATTCGTATTCTTTCCTATTTTTTTGTACATATAGACAATGATCAATCCAGCCACAGGAAGGAATGGAACTAAATAAATAAAATGACTATCTCTAAAACTGCTGATAAAAATAAGAACTTCTCCAAATAATGCATCTAACATTCCAACTACTAACCCAATAAATACTGCGACAACTGCGTATATCCCAATTTCTTTATACTCTACTATATATTTCCTCATGTGTGTATTCCTTTCATCCAGTATAAAACGAATTTTATTTTCCTATCGCTTATGATAGCGTAGTTATAAGAAGCGTAAAGTCTTATTTATCTAATAATTTTTTGTAAGAAAGATCTATAAATATTGCACCTAGTGGAGCAGTCAAAATAATAGCAAGAACAGCGACACTTAGAATAAGGCTACCTGCTGGCACACCCATCGCTAACGGAAGAGAACCAATCGCAGCTTGTACCGTAGCTTTTGGTGTATAAGCGCCTGCTGTAAATAATTTTTCTTTAGCTGTTAAATTGGTACCAGCAACACTTAAAAACACTGCTAACATACGGAAGATTAGAGAAATAAAAATCAATAGAACAACAAAAAATCCTGCTTCACTAAGTGCCGATATATCCGTTACCGAACCTACTAATACAAATAAAAAAACTTCTGCACCTGACCAAACTTTTGAAAATTTAATGTTAATTCTATTAGCTAAAAGTGGATATAACTTCAATATAATCCCGCCTAAAGCCATAACGCCTAATAGACCAGAAATAGGAAAAATCCCTTTCAAACTGTCTTCTAGAGAAACCATTAAAAAACAAACACTTAAAATCAACAACACTTTTACAGTATCGCGAACATGAAGATACTTGAATAGTTTAACCATAATGTATCCAACTAGAACTCCTAAAAGAATACCAAATAAAATCGCTACAGGAACCGAAAGTAATGAAAAGAAGTCAAATCTATTCCCTTGAAACATTCCCAAAAATGATGTGAATAAAACTATCACAAAAACATCGTCTACAGAGGCACCAGCTAGAATCATTTGGGGAATTCCTTTCGCTTTTCCATAGCCACTTTCGATAAGGCCAATCATTCGCGGAACCACAACTGGAGGGGAAACAGCTCCCAAAACAGCTCCTAAAATAGCCGCTTCTAAAGTACTAATTCCAAATAATAATGGGGCTAATATCGTTACTGTAATTATTTCAAATGTAGCGGGTAAAAAGGTCATTAAAATAGCCGGACGACCATTTTTTTTCAAGTCACTGATGTTCATGGTCAATCTTGCTCTAAATAATATAACAATCAATGCAATTTGACGTATATCAGCTGAGATAGATAAAATTTTAGAATCTAAAAGATTTAAACCATATGGACCTAAAATAATTCCAGTTAAAATAAGACCCAATAAACCTGGTAAACGGAAACGACTAAAAATTGAACTAAATATAAAACCAACAATTAATATCAAAGCTATACTTAAAAGCATTCTTTATTCTACCTCCTTCTAAATAAAAAAATAATTTGCTCACTCTCCACAAAAAAAGCTGAAGACAGACTGCGGCCTATGCGCAGAAGTCATCAGCTTTAATAAGCGGTTTAAGCAGTATGCTAAGGGAGACATTCATTCCCAAAATGGTATTGTTCTATTATATAATCTTTCATCTTACAAGTCAAAACGTTGTATAGTCAGTTGCTAGTATAGAATATTTGAAAATTACATATATATATTAATTATTCAGGTAAGGAATTACTAAAATGACTCTTCGTTATTTAATTTAAATCAGCATTTTTAGGATGGCTTGTTAAATAAGCATCTCTAGTTATTCCATAAAAATGGGTATCTACCATCTTACCTTTTAATTCATGCGCATCTTTAGTAATATTTTCGAACGTCATACCTACTTTTTTTAATACATTTCCTGAAGCTATGTGACCAGTATCATGACCAGAAGAGATATGTTCTAAACGGAGCGTGTTGAAACCTAGTGATAATATGCGTAAGCAGGCTTCAGTTGTTAAGCCTTGTCTCCAGTACTTTTTATTCAACATGTACCCAATTTCACCTTCATGCTTTTTATCCTCTACTCTAAACTCTATCACGCCAATCATTCTATGATTTTTTTTATGTTCTAACGCATAAAAACCTAATGGGGATGTTAAGTAATAATTCGCAATAAACTCTTTTGTTTGATGCAATGACGTATGTGGATTGAAAATGTATCTCATTGTTTCTTCATCGCTAGCGTATTCAAAAAAATCTGTGCCATCTTCCAAAGTTAAGGGCCTTAAAATCAAACGTTCTGTTTCTAAAATAGTATTTTCAGCTAGTAATAAAATACGGCTTTTTTGAGTTGTCATAAGTTCTCCTTCATCAGGTATTGATTCAGTTTATTAATAGAGCGCTATTAATTTTAAATGATACCATAATGGCAATACCTTTTTTAATTATTTATCGACTAAATTCTATAAAAAAATTCTACTTCTTTTTAAAATGGATTATACATAACTTGATAAAATCGAGATGCACTATTCATTCTAAATTTATTTAGCCAAAACATTTAAACTATGAATCCAATTTTGATTATTAGTTCTTGAAAATCTGGATCTAGATAACTTTTCGACCAAATAAGATAGCGCTTTCGGTAGTTTTCTTCTTGTTCAGTTAGCTTAAATAAACGGCAAAGTTCAAATACTTGTTCGCAATGCTCTTTTGCCTTTTCTTCTTTTTCTTGCGTAAAATCCAAGATCCCTTTATTAAATAAAAAATCTAAATGAGGTTCAATTAATAGGGTATTCTCCGATAGTTTTTTTTCGTAAATAGCAAGAGTTTCTTCTGCATAATCGTAGCGTTTATGTAGAATAAATGTAGAAAAATTATTTGACAAAATGCTAAATAGTAGATTCATATCTTGTGGAATCGATTGGTATAATCGGCTTTTTTTAATCGCTGTTTTCATTAAAAGATAGGTTGTTTCTACATCAAATACAAAACCAAAAATGGCGTAAATATATAATTCCATTTCTCCCCAGTCTTCCACTTTCATCAAGTAAGAAAGAACTCTTGGTTGATTTAGTATTCTTTTTTCTTTATCTAGAATAATAATGCTATCCACAAACAATACTAGGAAACTCATCCAACTATTCGATGTAGGTTTTTGATTTTTTAAATCAATAGCCAACTCTTCAAGTTTGTCATACTTTCTATTATTGAGCAAATTCTTTATTATATTAAAATATTTCTTTAATTCATTTTCTTCTTTTCTCAATAAGTAAAAATATTCTTCTGGTGAGGTGTTTACATTATTTAGCAATTCAATAAATGAATCAATTGAAATCATGGATTGTTCGTTTTCAAAACGAGACAATTGAGAAATTGATAGTGTATTTCCAGCAGCTTCTTTTAGCTTCATGCCTTTTGCTATTCGTATTTTCTTAAATGTTTTGCTATAATTCATACTTTCTCCCAACTTATTGCATATATGCAATTCTTTATTTTTATTAAGTATAGTTCGTTTATAATTTAGATACAAATAAAATAATTGTACATTCAATACAGTATCCTTTCATTTAAAACTAGACTTATACCTCATAATTACTAAATAATTTGTTCTAAGTGAAAGAATGACTAGGAGGAGAAAAAATGAAAAAATATATATTGCGTTTCTGGAAACATAACTTGTTAATTTTTGGCTTATTAGTCATCACTAATGTTTGTCTAACATTAGTGAGTGTAGTTATGGCTTCCTCTTTAAATGCATTAGTTGATCTTAATTTTACATTATTTTTTGAGACAATTTTAGCCAATGCGGCAATTTTTATGGTGTTTTTATTCTTTTCCTATATTGAAATCAATAAAAGAAGCCAAACAAAACAAAAAATGGCTACTGCTATTCGAACAGATGTTACAAAACGAATGGAACAGACTAGCTACTCAAATTTCCATACAAAATCAGTTGGAACATATGCTTCCTGGCTCAGTAATGACTTAAATACGATTGAAACAGTTGCTTTCGATCAATTTTATACCGTCTTAGGAGGAATGATTAGCACTTTTAGTTCCATTATTGCCATGTTCATCTTTCATTGGTCCATTGTTTTATTGACCCTCTCTATTACTATTTTAACAATTTTATTACCCATGGTGTACCAAAAGCTGCTCAGCATGTCCTCTTTATTCGTAACTGAAGAAAGCGAACGATTCTTAAGTAAAGTGACAGATACCTTAAATGGATTTGATACATTTTTTTCCTTTAATTTATTAGAAAATATAACAAAAAATACGAAAGAAGCATCTATCAAACTAGCTGATGCTAAAAATAATCGAGCTAAAGTGACTGCAAAGGTAGCTTTGTTAGGTACTTTTGGAAATATTTTAGGGCAACTGTCGATTATGAGTCTAACTGGGTTTTTAGTTTTTCAATCAATCGTCTCCATAGGTTCAATCATGGCAACCGGAGAGTTAGCTAGCAATGTATTTAATACCGTCGGAAACATCAGCCAACAAATTGCTGCCATTCGATCAGCTGACCCAATTTTTAAAAAGTTAGAAAGCATTGAACCTTCATTTGAGAAACCCACTGAAGAAATTAAACGAGTTGAATCAGGAATTTTTTTAGACAATTTAAGTTACGCTTACGGTGACAAGGTGGTTCTGAATAACTTAGACTTCTCATTTCAGCTAGGTGGAAAATATGCCATAGTTGGTGAAAGTGGTAGCGGAAAGACAACTCTATTAAATATTCTAAACGGCAAATTAACGGATTACGATGGTTCAGTCCAATTTGCAGGAAAAGAATTAAGTCTCTTATCTGGAAGGGAATTGCGTGAACATATTTTATACATGGATCAAATTCCGTATTTATTTGAAGGAACAATCCGCGAAAATATCACTTTAGATGAAGATTTTTCCAATGAACAAATTCATCAGGCCTTAAAGAGTAGCTATTTAGAAGATGTGGTAAGAAAGCTACCTCAAGGAATCGATACAAATATTGGTGATGCAGGTCGTCTACTTTCAGGCGGACAACGACAACGCGTATCGCTTGCTCGTGGTTTGGTTCGTGGCAAAAAAATCATCCTTCTTGATGAAGGAACTTCTAGCTTAGATGAAAAGAGTGCGTTAGAAATCGAAAACCAATTGATAAAAAATGACGAACTAACCGTATTAATGATCACTCATCAACTTCGCGAGTCAATTCGGAAACAATTAAACCAAGTCATATTTCTTTCATAAAATATCACCTAAAGAGGTTTGATAAAAAGTAAAAAAATGCACTTATTTCAAGCAATTTATATGAAAAAACAAAAAGGTTTAAGAAGCTCAAAATTAAATCTTAAGTAAAATAAAATAGTTAAAACTTGGTCATTCTTAATAAGAGAATGTATACTAAAATCAATTAAGGTTTTGTAATAGAAATAAAATAGACTAAACATAAAGGAGAGAAAATAATTATGTTTTTAGAAGAAGTTGGTCTGATATTGGTATTGCTTTTAGGTTTGGGAAGCTGGATTATTCCACTTTATAGTTTATCGAAAAAAGATTTTTCTTCAAATAAACTCACGGTCAGCTTAGGCCTGGCATTTCTTAGTTTATCTATACTTTTAATGCAAGTCATACAATGGGTTAGCCAGGGAGACTGGGCAACTTTGTTGGATACGTATGTCGCATTAAGAATGTGTGTCATTATTTTAATCTCTGGAGTATTGGCTTTCAATACATTCTTTTGGATTAGTTCTAAAAAAACAAAAAAAGAAAAAGGTTTCATTATCCAACTGAAATCGAGTAGGAGGTAGATAATTAATTTATCTACCGACCTCTCACACCACCGTGCGTACGGTTCCGTACACGGCGGTTCAATAATTTAAGTATCACTTACGCTCATATAGTAGGATTAAATCTTTTAATCCCCACTGTATGAGCCTTTTATTTGTTATCGAGCGGTGTAGAACTTCACTACGTGAAATACGCCAATACCCTTTACGGCTGGCTGCTGTTTTCAGTGCGTTATCGTGGTCTATTCCTAATCTTTTCAGTTGATTGTATCTAGTGGATACCTTTTTCCATCGTTTCCATATTAATTGTCTTACACGATGGCGCAACCAGTTCTGAGTTTCTTCTAGGAAGGATTTCATGAAGGAAATCTTATAATAATTTATCCATCCAACAATTACTTGGTTTAGTTGTGTTAGGATTTCTTTAAATGTCCCTGGCCGTTTTCGGCTTGTGAGATACTTTAGTTTATTTCGGAATCGTTGTTTTGCCGACTTACTAGGTCGGCATCCAACTTTCCCATATGGTTCATAATATGAAAACCAAGGAATTTTGCTTTAGTCGGAGTGGTGATACTGCTTTTCTTTTGGTTTACTGTAAGACGCAAGTCTTTTTCAATGAATTGAGTAACACTTTCCATTACTCGTTCGCCTGCACGTTTACTTTTAACGTAAATAACGAAGTCGTCCGCGTAGCGAATGAAAGCATGACCTCTCCTTTCAAGTTCCCTATCCAGTTGATTTAAATAGACATTTGCTAGTAATGGAGAAAGTGGGCCTCCTTGAGGAGCTCCGGTATCTGTCTCGATATAACTATCTTTGTCTAAAATGCCTGACTTTAGGAATTTCCATATCAGCTTTAGAACGATTTTATCTTGAATAAACCATTCTAGGTTTGCCCGTAATTTCTGATGGTGTATCGTATCGAAATAGCTTTTTAAATCACAATCGACTACTACCCGATACCCTTCTTTATAATACTGTTCTGCCTTTTGAATGGCCTGATGGGCATTTCTTCCTTTTCTAAAACCATAACTGTTGTCGGATAATTGTGGATCGATAATCGGATCAATCACCTGGAGAATAGCTTGTTGTACCACTCTATCCAATACAGAAGGAATCCCTAATAATCTTTTGGTGCCATCTGATTTTGGAATGGATACTCTGCGCACTGGTTGTGGTTGATAAGAACCGTCTTTCAATTTCCTTATAAGATGAGGATAATATCTCTTCATGTGACCTTCCAGTTGATAGACGGTTAGACCATCTAAACCTGGAGCTCCTTTGTTCTTACGAACTTTAATCATCGCTCTTTCTAAATTATCTTTATCTATAACTTTCTCGATAAGTGTGATACCATCTTGTTTTTCCATATCTATGCTACGTCCCTACGCACTCCTACATACTCTTTCGTTTCCAACTTATCCCTCTGTAGGTAGCCATCTCTTGGTCTTTACCTTGATGTTTTCTGCGATAGTGGTGACGTATTCACCTCCTTGTTTTCCCAAGATTATTATTGTTCAGCCCTTCAGAGAACAACGTTCTCCTACTATGGCGTCTGCTGACTTCTCACTATTCGTTATTACTACGAGCTTGCTCGCTAGTGAGACCTCCCCGGGTAAGAATGATAACCTTCCACTCATGTCACTGCCTCATTTACTGTAGAAGATTCGTGCAGTATTGGACTTTGCTTTGTTTAGCAAGCTCGTCCCTCTCCAGTCAGCCTTATATGAGGTTTCTGTTCGTCAGTGCGAGTGTTTGCGTCCGGCTTCCTTCAGATTCCACTTCACAATGGACACCCTTGCCATTCGCTAACAGTTCCTACTGCAAAGCCTGTTGTGGACTTTCACCACCAAGTTATCACCCATGCCGGGCGCACTAAAAGACCACCACTCTACTAATAAAGTGGTGGTCTTTTGTTTAGTTAGAGATATCACGTCTGTTTCAACTTTAATAAGGTTCTATAAACAAGACTTTATCCAACTTCATGTTTTTTTATTTCTTTTTATCCTTACTTAATTTATTAAATAATTTCGAGTAGAAATACCAATTAAAACAAATAGCAAAAAAAGATAAAAAACCAGGAATCCATATTAAGTTAGCTTCAAGTTTGATATATTTAACATAACTAAATCCAAGGACAATCAACAACACAATTGTAACCAGATGAATGAGTATTTTTATCGCTTTCATATTGTAATTCACCTATCCTTATAATACGTTTATTAGCAAATAGATTATGGCTGTTTCACTTGTAGAGCTCTAGAGTTTTTAATTACGGACTAATTTGTATTCTGTCTATACTTTGTAATAAAAATTGCAATAAACAATTATTTTTGTTTTTTATTATAACGTTTACGAAAATAAAATGGTAATCCCATCATTTGAATCAATAAACCGACTAAGATTAAATATCTACCTTTACTAAAATCTCCTGTTGCGGATACTCTGATATATCCAATTGAAACAATCATTAATCCAGTAAACTTATAAAATTTTTCTGATTTAAACGTAAATATCATCCCCTTTGACATTCATTCGCTCGCATGCCTTGATAATATGAGTAAAAATCTAATCAGAAGCTAAATAAACCGTCTATAGAATCTGAATTATTTTTTATCCTCTTTCTGCTTACGCAATTTAGTGAAAAGGTTAGAAAAAAGATACCAATTAAAAACTAGTCCTGCGAATAATAATATCCCCGGAAACCAAATTAAGTGATCATAATAATTAACATAATTAATATAAATAATGATCAGAGATATGAACATTAAAAATGAGACAATCTGGAATACTGCTTTCACTTTGATCTATTCCTCCCATCTTTTCTGGATATTTCATTTTTATTGTTATTACTGGTAAAGCTTCGTCCTATTTTAATAAAAACCCAGCTGTTTTTTTTCCTTTATCCTTCTAAGTAAAAATAGATGTCTGACTTTCCTTCTTGTTTTGTATGATTATAATCATTGGTAATTAGTCCGCCGATAATAAATTTTTGCTTTAAGTAAAATATGCACGCAGCTAAGTTATTGTCTTGCGCAACAGTGTACAGTCCAACATAACCTAGTTTCAGAGCTATTTTCAATCCTCTGGAAATCAATTCTTCGGCAATCCCTTTTTTGCGAAATTTTTGATTCACTTTCAAATCATAAACGTACATGTAGCTGTTCCAATTTGCTTTAAAAACAGCTAAGCCAATACAATTACCACCTTCATAAGCACCCAGAGCAAACCCGTCTTTATTCATTTCTTCAAACTGATATGCTTCATTGGGAAACACCATAGAATGAACTTCGCTAAATAACTCTATATCTGTTTTCCAGTTCTCATTTAGACGACTGACAATTAATTTGCCAAATACGTCGAATGATTCATTTGGCAGGCGTAAATCTAGTTCACTTTCTTTTGTGATTTCTCGGTAGTCAACTCTACTCATTAGCTGTCCCCTTTCTTATTTATACCGTCGTTTTATTTTTTGAAAATACGATATCAAAAAAAGCTATGCCAAATGATACTCCTAAACCAGTACTGGCATTTTTCAGCAAATCTATCTCAGTTGGTCGAACTATGTAATCAAAACAATAATTTACTGCAGTAAACAATATTAATAAGCTAGTAAATTTAACAATTCTTTTTCTTATTTGATTCCATGTAAAATTTCTTGCATTCACAATAGTGATAATAGGAATATAAATAACCATCAAGACTGCAAAAAGGACATAACCCAATAAAAAATTAGTAGAAACAGGATTCTCTATGTTTTTATAAACAACTATAAGAGCTATTATCGTTGCCATTATGAATAAGCTATAAATGACTTTTGCGAGAAGAACGCTCGTATTCTTTTTCATATTCATTCCCTACCTTTTAAATGAAATCAACTATAAACTAAGTATATAATAACTGGAGCAAGAACAAGAACAGCCAGTATGATGACCAAAGCAATGAGTATTTTATTGTATTTTTTCACTTGAGTACCTCTTTTCTTTTTTGATTATCTAAATAAACTATAGCTTCAATGTAAATAGTCTTAGATCTATAAAGAATAATTTTTGGAACCAAAAACATATTATTGTTTTTTGTTTAATGCAAATACTATAAAAGGGATAGATGAAATTAATTATCTTTTTTTTTTTCAAATACGACATTATTAATCTAATCATCGTGGCCGTTAAAGCTACAAATAACAACCAACTTAATAGAAAACCATCTAAAGAAAGATATTGTGGTACAAAATAAGGGTATAATAAAAATAAAAGAAAATAAAAAATCATTAGGATATAGTACATATTATTTTTCAAAACATCTCCTCCCTTGATACTTTTATAGTACTTTCTAGAGTATTTGTAGATAAATCAACTTTACTATCAAACATCTTTTTCAAGAAAAATTATAAGTCTAGCTTTCAAAATATTTAGTAATGCCAAAACTGCACCATTATTTTTTCCTCAAGGTAAACATCTATATTTAAGTTTTATATTTTTCATTGCAACCTTGAATAAAGAATTTCTGTCAACCAATTCTGGTTTTCAGAGAAGAAAATTACCTAAAACAACTAAAACATATCCACATATTTATAGCAACATACAAGTGATTCATCCATTTTAAAATAATAACCATCAATGTTTAGTTTGATTGTTGTTATTTACAGCCTTTTCCCAAATTCTAATTATATTGACAATGATTATTAGCGGCAAAAAATAAAGCGTTTGTTTAGCAGAAGGAATAATAAATAAGAATACTATTCCAATAATGATAGCTATAATCATGGATATTTTGGTTACTTTCATTGTTATCCCCCCTTATGCTTACTCAATTTAGAAAATAATCTAAAACAGAATACCAGTTAAAATAAATACCGGAAATAATACTTACGAGTCCTATTATCTCTTATTTCATTTGAAAAGTAACGCACCGTTTGGTTTACATCTAGCAACCATTGGTTTACATTTTAATGCACGCACGGCTTTATCTAATTTTATCTATTGTAAATAAACATTTACCCTGCCAATATCACTTGATGAAGAAGAAGAAAGCAGATCCTATAGAAAAAGCTGCCACCCTCTTTTATTGAAAAGGAGGGTGGCAGCTTTTTTCTAGTTATCATTTCTTATACAGGATTGTCTTTCGATGATTTGATGAGGTAAAATGATTTTGACTGCTAATGTTTGTTTGCCTAAGATCAATTGAATCAGTTGATACACTGCTTGTGAAGTCAACGAATCAGTATGCAAATCAATCGAAGTTAATTCAGGACGGAACTTTTCAGCAAAAATAGAATTATTAAAGCCGATTATCGAAACATCGTTTGGTATTTTCAAACCAAACTCACTAAGTAAATAACTCATATTCAAAGCAATTAAATCATCACTAGCTACAATCCCCGTCGGAAAATCATCAGTTTCAAAAAGTTGCTGCGTTTTTTTACGATAAGCTGCTTTGGGAAGGGTCACATCCAGAATCAAATTTGGGTCTACTAGAACTCCAGCATCTTCTAACGCACGCGTATAGCCTTTTAAACGCGCTTGAATCACCATTTGTTTAGTGTTTTCTCCAACAAAAACAATTTTTTTATGCCCCAACTGCAACAAATAATTTGTTGCATCTTTTCCAGCAATAATATTGTCATTGTCTACGTAAAGCATTTCATTTTCATATTTATATGGTTTTCCAATCATCACATATGGTGTTTTTTCTTGGTGCAGGTATTCAATGATTGGATCATCTTTTTTAGAATACAAAACGATAAATCCATCGACGCGACCACCTTCAGCCATTGTTTGGATACTCTCCAACAATTCTGCTTCTGTCGTTCCAGAAGCAAGCGAAACCATGTATTTCTTTTCGTTGCATGCCTTGCTTATTCCTCGAATCATACTGAGAAAAAAAGTGTTTTGAAAACCTTGCCCTTGAGATACGGGCAAAATAACTCCAATCGTTTGTGTCGTTTGATTCACCAATCCGCGTGCGGTTAAATTTGGGCGGTACCCCATTTCTTTCATCACACGTCGAACATTTTGTTTTGTTTTTTCACTGATGCTGGGAGAATCTTGGATGGTGCGCGAGACAGTTGAAGTGGCTACTCCAGCTTTTTTGGCTACATCTTTGATTGTGACTGACATCTGCGCACATCCTTTCTTCCTTTATTCTAGGCTATATTTAATGCGTTGTAAACGTATACTTTGTCCAATAATGATATGTTTTTCCCGGTTCAATCACGATAGAGCAAAATTGAGGATGATTTATTGCATCAGGTAATTCTTGGGTTTCCAAGGCAATTCCTCGATGACTGCTCATTTTTTCACCGTCCACCAGGTATTCTTCTTCCATACCTGTAGTTGAAAATACCACTACGGCTTCTCGGTTTGTTTCCATCTTTAAGATTCGACCACTATCTGGATCATCAAGTCGAATAGTTTTGTTTCCTGATAATTTAAATGGCGTATCAAATCCTACAGGCCGGTCTTGAATGGCTAAATCCATCTTTTTAGGTTCTCTAAAATCGAAAGCTGTCTGCGCAACAGGAAGCAAGCGTCCAGTCGGCAATTTAGATTCATTCGTTTCCGCATAGTTTGCTGCTTCCATTTGAAGAGTGTGATTCAATACGTTTCGTTTCGTTTGTCCGCTCAGATTAAAATACGTGTGATTTGTAGGGTTAAACAGCGTTTCTTGATCCGATTTAGCAGTGATTAGCATTTCCCACACATTCTCATTGGTCCAATAATAGGTGACCGTCACGCTGAGATTTCCTGGATACCCGTTGTCTCCATCTGGACTGACAAATGAAAAAGATACACCGATTTTATCTTGTTCTTTGACTAATTGACTGTCCCAAACAACTTGACTGAAAGTTTGATTTCCGCCGTGAATATGATGTTCTCTCTCGTTTTTTGTTAGTTGATAATCTGACCATGCACCATCAGCGATACGACCTGCTACTCTTCCAACAAAAGCACCAAAATATGGCGAGTCCGTTACATAATCTTCAAACTGATTAAATCCGAGTACGACATTTTCTATTTTTCCTAACTGATCAGGCACTTCGATTTTCGTTACAACCGCTCCATAATTGATACAACGAAAAACAGCTTGTTGATCATTAGTAAGAACGTACTCAAAAACTTCTTGCCCTTCATGCCAACCATAATGTCGTTTATGCGCGTCCAACAGTTTCACTCCATACATCCATTAATAGTGCTGCTGTCAAATCGCTCGTACTTGGGACAACTCTTGTCGCTTTACCTAAATTCTTAGCTTCGCCAACACCAACAGAAACCATATGAGCAGCATTGATTGAATCCACGCCAGCTGCTGCATCTTCTACACCCACACACTCACTCACATCAACACCAAGTTGTTGAGCACCAGTCACAAAAATTTCTGGATCTGGTTTACCCGCTTTTAATTTAGCAGGGTCAACAATTTCATTAAAATAATCGGTAATTTGCAGTTTGTCTAAGATTATCGGTCCATTTTGACTGGCAGAGGCTAAGCCAATCAAAATAGACTTTGTTTTTAGTTCATCTAATAAATTTTTGATTCCAGGCAACAAATCTGTTGGCGACATTTTTTCGATTAATGTTTTGTATAAGTCGTTTTTCTCTGTAGCCATTGCTACTTTTTCTGCTTCTGTATAAGCATCTTGTTTGTTGCCTTTTTCTAAAATGAGGTTCAATGAGTCTGTCCGACTCACTCCTTTTAATTGTTCATTAAACTCCTCATCGATTTCGATACCAAGCTTAGTTCCTAATGCTTTCCATGCTTCATAATGGTAGACAGCTGTATCTGTAATCACGCCGTCTAAATCAAATAGTACTGCTTTCATAGAGTATCTTCCTTCCTGTTAGTTAGTTGTTTTATTTGGTGATTTGGTTCTTGCACTGTATATATCATTCAAAACGACTGCTTCATCGTAAACAGCTAGCTCCAAAGACTCACCATCAAGCAATACGATTGATACTTCTTCACTCGTCACGTTAATTTTCAATAAGCGTCCTCGATAATTGATATGGAAAGCATAATTCGTCCAGTTTTCTGGCAAATAAGGTCTAAACGATAGTTGTCCGTTAACCGTCTGCATTCCTGCAAAGCCTTGAACAATCGTCAACCAGCTTCCTGTCATAGAGGTGATGTGCAACCCATCTTCTGTATCATTATTATAATTATCTAAATCCAATCGTGCCGTACGTTCATAAAATTCAACAGCTTTGTCCATTTTGCCAATATCTGCTGCTAAAATCGCATGGATACTTGGAGATAAACTAGACTCATGTACCGTCATTGGTTCGTAAAAATCAAAATTACGCTCAATTTCTTCCATAGTGTACATTTCTTTAAAGAAGTAGATTCCTTGTAAAACATCTGCTTGTTTAATAAAAGGCGAACGAAGAATCTTATCCCATGACCATTTTTGGTTTAATGGCAGATCTGCTACATCTAATTCAGAAACTGGACGCAATTCTTTGTCTAAGAAAGTATCGTGTTGAACAAAAACTTGCTCTTCTTCATCATAAGGATAGTACATTTTCTCAATGATTTCTTGCCATTTCCCGATTTCTTGTTCGGTTACTTGTAAACTTTCTTTTTTGTCTGCTGACAATAGTAAAGATTCTAGCGTATATTTCAATGTCCAAACGGCTAACTTGTTTGTATACCAGTTGTTATTGACATTATTTTCGTATTCATTCGGACCAGTTACGCCATGCATCATGTATTGGTCTTTTCTGCGGTTATAATGTACACGGTCTGCCCAAAAGCGACTGATGCCTACTAACACATCCAATCCTTTTTCTTTTAAATAGCTTTCATCGCCAGTGTAATTTGTGTAGTTGTAGATAGCATAAGCCATCGCACCATTACGGTGAATCTCTTCAAAAGTGATTTCCCATTCATTGTGGCATTCCACGCCTGTGAAGGTTACCATTGGATATAAAGCACCTTTCAAACCTTGTTGTCTAGCATTGTGTTCTGCTTGTGGCAATTGATTGTAACGGTAATTTAATAGATTTTCTGTAATTTTTGGATCTGCTAAAGCTAAATACAACGGTACAGCATATGCTTCAGTATCCCAATACGTTGCTCCACCATATTTTTCACCAGTAAAGCCTTTAGGTCCAATGTTCAATCGTGTATCTTCACCATAATAAGTTGAAAACAATTGGAATAAATTGAAACGAATGCCTTGTTGAGCAGCAGGGTCTCCACCGATTTCAATATCAGCTTTTTTCCAACGTTCTAACCAAAGAGATTCATGGCGCATCCGCAATTCTTCAATTGATAATTGATCAACACGTTTACTGATTGCTTGACTTTGCTTTTTCACATCTTCTTTGTTGTAGTCACGTGAAGTCGTTAATACAATTCGTTTTTCAATGACAGCTTTTTCTCCAACGGCTAAAATTCCAGCATACGTTTCTGAAACTTTCATTTCAGAAACAAAATTTGTTGTTTTTTCTAAATTTGTAACGTGATTTGACATTGTAGCGCCCACTGTAAACTGATCAATACCAAAATCATTCGGTTTTGTTTCAATAACTAAGCTAGTCGTTTCTTGAGAAATAGGCAACCAAAATTGTTCATCATAATTCGAATCTTCATTAGTTACATTTCCATCAAGAGCTGGAATCACTTCTACTTTCACTTGATCGGATAAACTGGTCACTTCCATTTTAATGGCACACAGTTCTTTTTGATCCAAACTGACAAAGCGTTCTACAACAACTTGAACTTTTTTACCGCCTTTTTCTACTAAGTAGCTTCTTCTCAAGATTCCATGTTGCATATCTAATTCCAACTCAAAATTGGTTACTTTATCGGTATATAAATCAACTTTTTCGCCATCAATCAATAAATCAACTTGGATAAAGTTCATCGTATTAATTACTTTACCAAAATATTCAGGATAGCCATTTTTCCACCAGCCGACACGTGTTTTATCTGGATACCAAACGCCACCGATATAACTTCCTTGATGATGGTCCCCTGAATAAGCTTCTTCAAAATTACCCCGCATACCCATATAACCGTTTCCAATACTTGTTAAACTTTCTTGTAAGCGACGTTCTTCTTTATTCAATTCTGTTGTTCTAACTTTCCATTCATCTATCTCAAACAATTGTGTATATGACATTTTTTTCCTCCTATCGCAGGAATTGCATAAAAATTATTTTCGCAATTCACGCTTTCTTTATTAGCTAACGCAAGTTTAAGCGCAAACGATTGCATTGTCAATTTGAAAAGGATAAAACTTTGTCTCTCCTAATGAACAGAGTTAAAGAAACACTGATTTAAAGCAATTCCGTTATCTTGTTACCGGTAACAAGATAACGATTACTTTAAACGGTTGCATTTTTTTAAATCAAGCCGTATATTTAAAGCAATCGTTTGCATAGCGAACTTTTATTCATAATTATATTCACGAGGAGGATTTTAAAAATGAAAAAAATTTTTTCATTTGATTTTTGGCAGAAATTAGGTAAAGCGTTAATGGTTGTTGTGGCTGTTATGCCAGCAGCCGGATTGATGATTAGTATTGGAAAAATGATTGCCATGTTCAGTGGAGACATCACCCTAGTTCTGACAATCGGTAGTGTTATGGAAAACCTAGGTTGGGCTATTATTGGTAACCTACATATTTTATTCGCAGTTGCTATTGGTGGTTCTTGGGCTAAAGAACGTGCCGGTGGAGCTTTCGCTGCTCTTTTAGCTTTTATCTTAATTAATATGACTTCAGGAGCTATCTTCGGAGTCACTTCTGATATGTTATTAACTGAAGGCGCTACAACGTCTACTCTATTCGGACAAACAATCCCTGTAGATGGTTACTTTACATCTGTTCTAGGCTCACCTGCTTTAAATATGGGTGTGTTCGTCGGAATTATTTCTGGATTTGTGGGAGCGGTTGTATTCAATAAATATTATAATTACCGCAAATTACCGGAAGCCCTTTCTTTCTTTAACGGAAAACGTTTTGTACCTTTCGTCGTTATTTTATGGTCTGTAATTATTTCAATCGGATTGGCTCTTGTATGGCCGGTCATTCAAACAGGAATTAATAACTTTGGACAATGGATTGCAAATTCTAGCGAAACTGCACCTATATTCGCACCATTTATCTACGGAACATTAGAACGTTTATTGCTTCCATTTGGTTTACACCATATGCTGACTATTCCAATAAACTATACCGCTCTTGGTGGTACTTACACTGTCTTAACTGGTTCTGGTGCTGGTAGTCAAGTTTTCGGACAAGATCCATTGTGGTTAGCTTGGGTCAGTGACTTAGTGAACTTGAAAAATGCTGGCGATACTACTGCTTACAATGAATTATTGTCTTCTATTACTCCTGCACGTTTCAAAGTTGGACAAATGATTGGTGCAGCTGGTACGTTATTAGGTATCGCATTTGCTATGTACCGTCGTACAGATAAAGACAAACGTTCAAAATATAAATCAATGTTTTTATCAGCTGCTATAGCTGTTTTCTTAACTGGTGTTACTGAACCTCTTGAGTTTATGTTCATGTTTGCTGCTCCTGCTTTGTATGGAGTATACGCTATTCTTCAAGGTATTTCATTTGCATTGGCAGATGTAATTCATTTGCGTGT
Source organism: Carnobacterium sp. AT7 (assembly GCF_000171855.1). Classification (NCBI taxonomy): domain Bacteria; kingdom Bacillati; phylum Bacillota; class Bacilli; order Lactobacillales; family Carnobacteriaceae; genus Carnobacterium; species Carnobacterium sp. AT7. The sequence continues at coordinate 65,995 of NZ_ABHH01000009.1, forward strand.
TCACTCATTTGGTACTCTTGAATTCATGACACGTATTCCAATGTCTGTCAACGCAGGATTAGTCTGGGATGTTGTTAACTTTATTATCTCTTGTGTGGTCTTCTTCTTCTTGGCATACTTTATTTCTTACTGGATGATCGGCAAATTTAAATTTGCTACTCCGGGTCGTTTAGGAAATTACATCGAAGAAACTGCTACTGAAGATGGAGTTGCAACTGAAGGAACTCCTGTTGGCGCAACAATATCTGCAGATGCACAAGTTAATGGTATCATCGAAGCTCTAGGTGGAAGTGAAAACATTTCGGATGTAGATGCTTGTATGACACGTTTACGTGTAACGGTTAAAAATCCTGATGCAGTTCAAGATGAAGCTTCTTGGAAAAAACTAGGCGCTTTAGGTTTAGTGAAAAAAGGAACAGGTATTCAAGCTATTTACGGACCAAAAGCTGATGTATTAAAATCAGATATCAATGATGTATTAGGAGTGTAATTTTTGAAATTTTTAACGTTAAACACACACAGTTGGATGGAAAAAGATCCTTTAATAAAATTGAAAAACTTATGTGATGCGATTACTCGTCAGTCATTTGATGTGATTGCCCTGCAAGAAGTCAATCAACTCATGACTTCTGCCACAGTAGATCAATCATTATTGGTTACCTTTTCAGCTACGAACAATGAGCACCCTATCAAAGAAGATAACTTTGCGTTCTTATTGCAACAAGAACTGCAGAAGAATGGATTGGAGTACTACTGGACGTGGGAACCTTCACATATCGGTTATGACCGGTATGATGAGGGTCTGGCTGTTTTGAGCTTGAAGCCTATTCAAGAAACTCGCTCTTTCTTTGCTTCAGAAAATACGGCGTATAATGACTATAAGAGCCGAAAAGTTATTGGCATCAAATCAGAAAATCAGTGGTTCTTTAACGTGCATTTAGGCTGGTGGCAAGATAAGCACGACCCTTTTCCAGGTCAATGGAAAAAATGCACTGCACATTTCGCTACTTTAAAAGAACCAATCTTTTTACTTGGCGATTTCAATAACCCAGCTCATATTAAACAAGAGGGTTATGAGTTAGTCACACAAAATTGGTTTGATACTTATCACTTAGCAGCACAAAAAGACACAGGTTTTACGGTGGCAGATGCTATCGATGGTTGGTCCGAAAATCAAAGCGGCTTAAGAATCGATTATATTTTTGCCAATCAACCGGTAAAAACAATTTCTTCTCAAGTAATTTTTAATGATAACAATGAACCTATCATTTCTGATCACTTCGGCATTGTCGTCGAAATAGCAGATTAACTACTACAAAAAGACTAATTCCCTAATTGAGCTTTACTCGATTAGGGAATTAGTCTTTTTTTTTGCTTATAAAGTTGTTAACTCATTTTTCTTTCAATTACTACTTATAACCCTTCTATTTCTATTGAGGTACAGGAATGATTTCACCTGTCTCCAGTAGACAAAGATAGGCTTCCGTTACTTTTTTATTTAAAATAGATTCTAATGCAGATCGATATAAATTCATTTGACCTTTATACTTCTCTAGCATATTTTTTCCTGCTTGTGCTCCATAATGACTGACTCTATCTGTTTTATAGTCAAATAAAATAATGTGGTCTTCCAACTCGATATAGCCGTCAATAATTCCGTGAATCAAAATTTTATCTTCAGCATCGCCGTTCATATCTGTAAAGATTTTTTCAGCTTCTAGTAAAAGTGAGAACGGTTCTTCACGATGGACTTCTTTTGAATAGTCTAAAATCATATTTCCCAGCGGTGTAGCGAAAAATTGAACCAGTTGTCCTACATTGACTTTTGAAGCAACTTCTTCTTTTAAAACGCCAGCTTTGATTAGAGAAGCAATGAGCGCTTCAAGCGACTCTTTAGTTGGCTTGGTAGCTAAGTCAACTGCCTGCATAACTGAGTGAGTTGCTGTACCTATCTCTGCATTAGAAGGTACTGTCAGTTCCGTCATAAATAAAGGACGGTCTAAACTGTCTTCAACATACCGGTTTCGGTTTCTAGGTTGACTGACATCAATTTTCACCATTTGATCACTATCCGGTTCTTCAAATAATCGTTTAATTTCTGAAACAGACTGATAGCTCGTTGTATGTGAAGCTCCTTCATGTTCATAAGTGTAATTCATCAAGGCTAACGCTTTTTGAACCGTTTGATGGGTGGATTCATCGGTTGGAGTTTTTTCTTGCTGCTCGTCTAATTTTTCTAACCAGTTTTCATCTAAATCCACATCTTTTGAAATCAGTTGTTCTTGAATCACACTTTCATCGTAAAAATGAACAGCAAAATGAGCTGAATGGTTTGTAATAGTGCCATTGCGAGCTGTGAAAGATGTAAATTCATTTTCGCTTGAAGGATGGCGAACCAACGCTAATCCGATCCACTTCATTAAACTTCCAGATGTAAACCGAATATCAGCTGGCAAAACAGTAGGCGTATGAGAACTAACGACGCCCCATTCTTTCCATGCAGCTTCTTCATTTTTATAAGAACCCACTAAGAATAATTTTTCTTCTGCTCGGGTCAACGCAACATATAACTTTCGCATTTCTTCGGATAATAATTTCGTTTTCTTTTCAACTTTTAAAGCCGTTTCTGGCAAAGAAGGATACCGGATCCGGCGCTCCAAATCTTTGTAATCAGTCCCCACACCGTATTGTTCATTAAAAACATAACTTTTCTTGATGTCTTGGAGATTAAATTTCTTCGTTAAATCTAAGACAAATACAACTGGAAATTCTAACCCTTTACTCGCATGAATCGTCATGACTCGAACTGCGTCTTCATCTTCAGATATAGCTGTGGGTTCTGCCAAATCCTTATCTTTTTCTTGCATTTTCTCAATAAATCGAACAAATTGAAACAACCCTTTGAAACTAGTTTTTTCATAACTAGCTGCACGTTCATATAAAGCGTGTAAATTCGCTTTCCGCTGTTTACCAGAGTTCATTCCTCCGACATAATCCAGGAAACCTGTATCATCATAAATTGCCCATATAAGTGCGACTAAGTGGTCACGTCGAGCAAGCTCACGCCATTTGTTCAAGCGAGTCAATAAGACATCGATTTTTCCATATAAATTTGTCGTAAAGCGGCTGGCTTTTTCGATACCTGGATAAGTTTGATAAAATGTTTTTAACGCATCGTAATAATCACCCGTTTTTTGACTAATCCTAATTGAAGCCAATTCATTTTCATCCAATCCCACAATTGGCGAACGCAAGACAGCTGCCAAAGGAATATCTTGATAAGGGTTATCAATCACTTTTAATAAAGACATCATGATGGTGATTTCAGTCGTTTGAAAATAATTTTGCGTATCATTTACTTGCAATGGAATAGACAGTCGTTTGAACATCTCCATCAATACCAAGTTATTTTTTTTCGTCGGTGTTAACAAGACAATGTCTTTGTAACGGATTGGCCGAGTTGTTTTAGAACGTTTGTCATAAATCGGAAATTGGGTTTGAATGAGCTCTTGTATTTTCTGGCCAACCATTAATAATTCGCCTTCTGTTTTATCTTCAATACGCATATCCCAATTGACTGATTCCGTTTCTTCACTGTCCTCTTCGCTATCAGTTGTTCCTTTTTCATAGATCAACAATTCAGGATGGTGTTTTTGCAGTGCTGGAAAACCAGAAAACCCTTGGACCAATTGAGCAGCTTCATCGTAATCCATTTGTCCAACCGCTTTATCCATCAGTTGTTCAAAGATTAGATTCGTGAATTGCAAAACTTCTCCTCTAGAACGGAAATTTTCAGCTAATATAATCCGTTCACCAGATTGATGGTGTCCATATTGCTCATATTTTTTTAAAAACAATCCTGGGTCAGCTAAACGAAAAGAGTAAATGGACTGTTTGACATCTCCTACCATAAACAAGTTTCCTTGATCCGATTGATCATGTGCTAACCAGCGTAAAATATTTTCTTGCAGCTGGTTGATATCTTGGTATTCATCTACCATAACTTCTTTAAATTTATCTCGGTAGTGCATGGAAGCTTCTGTTGGAACCCAATCCTGCTTTTTAAATTGAGCCAAAATTTGCAGCGTCAAATGCTCTAAATCATTAAAATCTAATAGATTTCGTTCATCTTTACGTTGACGATAGGCATCGGTAAAAAGCTGCGTGACTCTTGCCATCTCTTCTACAAGCGGTGCGGCATTTAACATAAGATCAATTTGCTCTTGCGGTGAAGCAGAAAAATAATCATTGGTTAATTCTTTGAATCGATTTTTATACTGATCTCTTAACAGCTTCATTTCTTCGGCCGTCTCTTTTATCGCTTCATCAGTACCTTTTTTGACAGCATTCCACCGTGAGAATTCAAACTGTTTGCTGTAATTGTAAGCTGTTTGATAATCGTTTTCGTTAATAGCCAGTTGTATTTCTTGCAGAGCTGTCCATTCTATTCGAACTAATGCAGTTTGTTTTTGCAATTCCTCACAGCCTTCACCTAATTGAGCAGCCGTTTGTGACAGTTCAACTAGACTGTCTAGTACCGACAAAATTTGCGGTTTTAACAGTTCTTTAAATAAAACGCCATTGGTTAAATCATTGCCTTCAACCTGGTACAAATAAGACAACTGCTCCAACCAGGCTTCCGGTCTAGGATTGGCTCTTGAAAATTCATACAGCGAGAAAATCAAATCGGTTAAGCCTGCATCACTTCGATCATTAGAGTAAGAGGCTGTTAAAGATTTGAACAACGTATCTTCTTCTCCGTATAACTCTTCTCGTACATCTTCCCAAACGCTTTCCTTTAATAGCAAAATCTCTGTTTCATCCGTCAACAAACGAAAGATAGGGTCTAAATTGATCAAATAATAATACCGGCGAATAACTTGGAGACAAAAGGCATGTAGTGTACTGATAGATGCTTGATTGATCAACGTCACTTGTCTCGTAAGGTGCCGTTTTAATTCCATGTCACTTTCGGAAGTGACTGATTCTTGAATGGCCACTTGTATTCGTGCTTTCATTTCTTTGGCTGCAGCTTCTGTATAGGTCACAATCAGCATTTCATCCACATTTGTGCCAGCTTTTATTTTTTCAATGACCCGTTGAACAAGAACGGTGGTTTTTCCTGAACCAGCCGAAGCTGATACAAGTATATTATGTCCTTCTTCATAGATAGCCTGCCACTGACCATCTGTAAAATGACTATTTTCAGGTTTTAGCGGAAGTGGGTTCATCATTCTTCATCTTCCTCCTCTTCTTGCATTTTCTTAAGAATATCTTCTCTTTTTAATGACTCCATCCGGCGGTAATTATTTTCTGGCAACATCGCATCAAATTGAGAAACAGCGCGCAATGGTCCATTAACAGTTGGGATAAATTGTCTTTTTTCATAGAAAGGATTTAAAGTCGTTACACCTTCGACTATTTTATTACCGGCATCGATAATCAACTTTTTATTGTGCTGACGCAAAGCTGTCATTTCATTTAATGTCACAAATTTAGTAGACTTTAACGCTTCACTTTTCAGCTGATTAAAAGGGTAAACGAGTGAAGCAGTCGTTGGTTCAATCGTTGGATCTAGCGACAGCAACATCGCTTCGTCTTCAAGCAACAAACCATCCATTTTATAAGACTTTAATAATTCCTTGATATACGCATCTTCATCTAAAAAAGTTCCTTTTTTCATAAAAGGATTGGATACATGTAGATAAAATGCGCCAGCTGGTTTAGCTTCGTGCCCAATTAAATCAACCGCATTTTGAAGAGCAGTATCCAAATACGTAATCATCTGCATCGCTAAACCATAATAAGCATCCTGGTAATTGAATTTATGTGCACTTGACTTATAATCTACTACGCTTAAATAAGATTCAGTTCCTACTGTCATGGCATCTACTCGGTCGATTTTCCCTCGCAAATAAAGGGTTCCTCCATTATTAAGTCGGAAAGATAAACCTTCGATACCTGTTTGATTTGCTACATGTCCAAATAACACTTCAGTTTGGATATTTTTCATATTCGTGCGTCGACTTTGATTGCCAATGACCCACACCATTTTCTTGATGGTTTGCCCTAATTGATCACGAATATATTTCATACGATTAGACGCATTTAAGATAGAAAATTTTGGTTTGCCATAAAGTTCCGTCAAAACTTCGGTTGTCAGTTCTTCAAGCATCTCTTCATTCAATTGATTAAAGCTGAGATTTTTTTGAATAATTGTTTTAAATAAATGATCCAATGCATCATGGAAGAATTCTCCTGTACCCGCTGGCGAAAGCTCAAAAACATCTCGTTCTTTTAATTTCAACCCATAAGTCAAGAAATGACCGTAATGATCCGCGTAAAAAGCTTCTAAACGCGAAACAGATAAATACAAATCTTTGCCATATAAATCTGTCGCAATCGTATTTCTTAACGGCATTGGTACATTCTTTTTAACTAAACTGACAAGCAAATGATTAAAATCGCGTGCCACTTGTTTATCTCGTTTAAAGAACATGTACAGATTTTGCCAAAATGCATTTAATTGCCCTTTTTGGTCTTGCTCCTTGCGTAAAACCATCAATAACTGGCTGATAGTTGTTTTCTTTGTACCTACAAAATCCAACAATTCATTGCCAGTCGGGTCTTCTAAAGAAGTAATATCCATGAGTTTAGCTTGAATAGGAAGTTGGAATGCTTTTGCAATTCTATCTACATAAGGCGATAATTTCGGCCCATTTTTCGTTTCATCACTAGTCGGATAACTAAAAATCAGTTTTTCTGAAGAATCTAAGAATGCTTGATAGGCAATAAACGGTTCAGAGGCCATTACGGCTTCAACAGTTGGTTTTAAATACTGTGTTTCATCTAAGAAATAGGAAAAGAAATCTCGGTCTTCTTCAGTTAAGATGCTTTTATTTTCCGTCTTAGCTGGCAAATGAGCATCTGTCACGCCTAACATAAAAGTCAATTTTGCTGTACCAATTCTCGTTCCTTCAATTCCTGAAAAAGTCACTTGATCAATACTTGGTGGAACCATACTGTAAGTGGCATTATCGAATCCAGTCATTAAAATGGCATGGAAACTATCTAAATCAAACGGTTCATCACCTAACACTTCTACATACTCATCTAGCAGTTGCAAAAAAGTTTGCCACGTTTGTTCATGTTTACGTGCTTCTTCAAGATTATTGTCTTCAATAGCTTGGTCACGCCAAAAGCCTATTTGGTCATTAACGCCGACCGTTTCCATAAATAAATAGAGTTCTTTAGCCGCATCTTTGCTTGTTTTAGCCTTTTCTAATCGTTTGAAAAACGGAACTAACAATCCTGAGACAGCTGTTTTAATCGAATTTGCCGTTTGTTCAATACGTTGATCATTATCTGACTGAAATTCGGCATCTTCATAAAAGTAGCGTGTATAATGCCAAGGTTCCGTCTTCGTCCAGTGGTAGCCTTCGTAGCCATATGCTAGTAAAACATTCTCGGTAATATCCACTTTTTCGCGATACTTTTGTGCACGCTCAACCTGTTGACTCACACGTTGCGCTCGTTCTTTTGAAAGGGATTCTTGCTCTTCAAACGCAGGAATCACTAATTCTGTTCTAAGCAGCCGCATCACATCGGCGTAACGCCAATTGCGTTTATAAATACTGACTAATGCGTCAATCACTTCAATAAGTGGATGTTGATTCATCAATTCTGCACTATCAATGAACAATTCAATTGCATGGCTCGTAAATAGCGGTTCTATGATAGCTAAATAATCATCCATATTACGAGTCAAGACTAATATATCCTTATATCGGTAATGTCCCGTCGCAACCAATTTACGAATTTCTTTCGCCACATGTGTAATTTCTGCTTGTTTATTTTCTGCGGCCCATACCTCAATACAGTTGCCCATTACATCAGAACTTGCTAAAGAGACAGTGGTTGCTGGTGAAAGTTGGCTGGTCTCTACCCAAAAATCTTCCAATTGATTTAATTCCTCACAATAAGATGCATCTTTTTCTTGAATCACCTTATCTTTATAAACAGGTACATTATTTTGGCGAGCCAATTGATACAGTTTGTAGTAAGTTGTCCCTGATGTTTGAAACAAATTATGCATTTCTGGTTTTTCAACGGCATAAGCTTTATCTGTAGTCAAAGCAATGGTTACTTTTTTAGCAGCTTTCATTAACGCCAAAATAAGCGCTTGTTCTTGAGCCGTAAATTGATAATAGCTTTCAATATAAATGGTTGTCTCAGATAAATCTAATTCTGTTACTTTTTGGATTAAAGCAGACACAATATCCTCAGATTCGATATATTTATTTAGTAACGCCGCATCAAATGCTTGGTAAATTAATGACAAATCTTGTAATTTCAATTTGAAGTCAGTTTCTTTAGGAGAATTACCTAAATTAAGAATCATTTGATCTAAATCAATTTGTGTAATCCGACCGCTCCGCAGTTCTAAAAATAAATCGGTCATTTGCTGAACGAAGCCCTCTTTACGGACTTCACCACGATAAATAGTTAATTTTTCTTCGTGTTCAATCAATAATTTACGAATCAGCATGGATAGCCCAGTCGTTGTTAACTGAGTTTTAGCGTAAATATCCGTATCTTTTAACCAATACCAGGCTAATCGTGTAAAACTAAATACTTGTAAATGCATCATACCCATCATCGGTTTATTTTTAAAATAAGGGTATTGACTCAAACTTCCCAAAACAGTCATTTCAGCTTGAAATTTAATATGGTCCGGCACTAAATAAAAAATGGACTCTTCAGTATGGTTAGTCAGACTTTCGGCTATTTCATCCAACAGTACCGAACGTTTATTACGATTGGCACGACCTAAAACAAATTGTAATCCCATAGTGTTTCACACATCCTCTCGTTCAACTTTCGTCTCTCTTATTTTAACATACGCAAAAAATAAAAGACCTATACAAAATGAAAATGTATAAGTCCTTTATTTTATGAAAAATAGACAACCAAGAAAATAGCAAAGGCAGCGCCTAAAGTGTAGATAGCTTTAAAAGAACCCTTTGTCGTTTTATGGCGAAACAATTTCATACCTAAGATTCCACCGATTCCACCACCAATAAGACCCAGACCTAACAATGTTCTTTCAGGTATTCTCCATTGGCGTTTAACGGCTTTTTGTTTATCTACGTACATCAATACGAATAATAAACTGTTGCACAATAACAAATAAATCCATAAAAAGATCATCTTTATGCTCCTTTTACAGCATTCAAACGAGCAATTTCAACAATAACTGCAGTGGCTTTTTCCATACTTTCAACTGCCACAAATTCATAGCGGCCATGAAAGTTTTCTCCACCAGCAAAAATATTTGGCGTTGGAAGCCCCATAAAGGAAATTTTCGAGCCATCTGTTCCACCGCGAATCGGTTCGATGATTGGTTTAATAGACAGATTCTTCATTGCTTCTTCAGCAATATCAACTACAGTCATATCTTTTTCAATGATTTCGCCCATATTGTAGTAAGAGTCATTTAATTCAATCGTGATTCGTTCGCTGCCATATTCTTTATTTAAGGTTGCAGCTTGTTCAAGCATAAAGGCTTTACGCGCTTCGAATTTTTCACGGTCATGGTCACGGATAATATAAGATAAAGTTGCTTCATCTACTTCTCCAGTAATCCCAACTAAGTGGTAGAATCCCTCGCGTCCTTCTGTTTTCTCAGGTACTTCATCTTGAGGCAATAAGGCATCAAAAGCCATTCCAATTTTAACGGCATTGACCATTGTATTTTTAGCAGTTCCAGGGTGAACATTCTTCCCTTGAATCTTCACAATCGCTGAAGCCGCGTTGAAACTTTCAAATTCCAATTCGCCAACTGGACCACCATCCATGGTATAAGCAAATGTTGCATTAAAACCCGGTACGTCAAAACGATCTGCTCCGATGCCGATTTCTTCATCTGGACCAAAGCCAACACGAATAGTACCGTGTTCGATTGAATCGTCGTTAATCAAGACTTCCATAGCTGTCATAATCTCAGCGATTCCCGCTTTATCGTCAGCCCCTAATAAAGTTGTTCCGTCTGTTGTGATTAACGTTTGTCCCACGTAATTTTTCAGATTAGGAAAATCTTTCGGATCTAAAACAATTTGTTGTTCTTCATTTAATACAATTGCTGCTCCATTATACTGTTCATGGAATTGAGGGTTCACATTTTCTGCATTAAAATCAGCCGTATCCATATGAGCAATAAAACCAACTGTTGGTACTTCTTTAGCTGTATTGCTAGGCAAAGTTGCTGTAACATAACCATTGGATTCGTTATATGCAATATCGCTTAATCCAATTTCTTCTAATTCTTTCATTAACGTCTTAGCAAATGCAACTTGGCTTTGCGTTGAAGGAATAGTCGTGCTGTTTTCATTAGAACGTGTTTCTGTTTTTACATAACGAATAAAACGAGGTACAAGGTTTTCATACATAAAAGATAACTTCCTTTCAAAATTGTTTTTTATAAAAAGTTATAAGGATCAGTATTTAATTTCGATTGAATAATATCAAAATCCCAATTTGCTTCTGTTTTCCATTGTGTAAACAAATCTACTAATCTTGGTTTACAAATGCTTTCAATATGATGACCAGGGTCGATCACACTTAATCCATCCGCTAACATATCATGAGCTGTATGGTAGTAAACATCTCCTGTGATAAAAACATCAGCTTGTTTTTTTAGCGCATCCGGATAATATTTTCCAGCATCTCCACCACAAATTGCCACACGTTGGATTAGTTGATCTTTATCTGATGTAACATAACGCAAACCAGACACTCCAAAAACATCTTTGACTTTTTGAGCAAAGTCAGCAACTGAAATGGGTTCTGCTAAATTGCCGACTCTCCCAAGACCATATTCATCCACAAAATTTTCAATTGTATACAAATCATATGGCGGTTCCTCATAAGGATGCGCTCCAAATAACGCTTTTTCAATCGTTTGCGTTAAGTGTTCTGGAAAAACAACTTCAATCCGAACTTCAGCTACATGTTCCGTTTCATCGATAGTTCCTTTTGTAGGATTAGCCTGATTAATCGGTGTAAAGCGGCTGACGCCAGCAAATGTATACGTACAATCTTTGTAATTTGGACCTATTTGTCCAGCTCCTGCAGCCGTCAATGCATTGCGGACTTCTGCTTGATTTTCTTCAGGAACAAATACGGCAATTTTTTTATAGGTTAGTCTTTTAGTCACGTGCATGATTTCGGTTTCTTTTAGCGCTAATGCATCGGCTAACCACGTATTCATACCGTTGGTTGCCACATCTAAATTGGTATGAGCAGCATAAACGGTAATATCATGCTTCAATAAATCAGCGTACATTTTCGTTTGTGCATCGTCTGTTGCCAAGTTTTTAATCGGACGAAAAATTGGCGGATGATGTGCAAAAATAAAGTCTACTTGTTTCTCAATCGCTTCTTGTACGACTTCAGGTCGAATATCTAACGTAACCATCATTTTTCCAATCGGTTTCTTTAACGTTCCTACTGCTAACCCAACCGGATCTCCAGCTTCAGCTAGCTGTTTTGGAGCAAATGATTCAAATTTTTGGATAAATTCACTTCCATAAGTCTTAGTCATTTCAGCACCTCTTCTATTTCTTGAATTTCTGCTTGGATTAGTTTGATTTTAGCTGTTTGATCTACACTTGATTTTTTTAAACTAGCGAGAATGTACTGGTTCTTTTCCAGTTCTTTTTGCCATTTCTTTTTGAAAATAGCTGAGTTTTTATCTTTTAAATAAAATCCAAATGTCAACTGAGAAGCTGTTGCTACAAACTTTTCTGTTGGGCTTTTCACCGCAACCATCAGTTCATAGATTTTATCATTTTCTTCGATAATATCTTCTGCAGTAATCATGTAGTTATGATCCACCAACCATTTGCGTAATGTTAGTTCTCCTACGTTCGGTTGTAAAATCAATCGTTCTTTACCAGTTAAATGACCTTTTTTAAAGCCATTATCTAAAATAGAAGCAATTAACGAACCACCCATGCCACAAATAGTGATGGCCGATACTTCGTCTGCTGGAGAAAGCACTTCTAATCCATCACCTAAACGAACACTGATTTGTTTAGTTAACCCTAAACGATTCACTTGATTTTGTGCAGCTTGAAACGGACCTTTAACAACTTCCCCAGCTATCGCAAAAGCAACTTTTCCATTACTTGCTAAAGCACAAGGTAAATAGGCATGATCAGAACCAATATCTGCTAAACGATCACCCTGTTCAACATAAGATGCAGCTGTACTTAAACGCAGTGACAATTGACTTTCGTCCATACTCAACACTTCTTTCAATTAATGATTTTCTTTATCCTTCGAAGAACTCTTCATCCATTAAGTAACCTTCTGCGGCATCTTTAGTATTGAAAACACCTTCAACTTGATCATTTGGTAAGGCTACTACCCATGTAGGATTATCATAAATTAAACGTAAAATGTCGCCATTATTGTCAAACCATAATTCTGTGTATCCTTCTTCATAGCCATCAGCTGTTTTCTTTAAGTGAGCAATCGCTTGATCTACCATAGAACGAATCGTTTCTTCTGTTTCATCTCTAACGGATACATAGCCTTTATCTGTTTCTTCTTTCGGCAAATAACCTGCATAAATCAGAGCATTTCCATTCGGGTGAAGGAAACGGATCGCCATTGTTTTAGGTACTGCGCTGTCCTTAAAGTGGTAGTTCAATCGGTTCATTGATACTTTTGTTGCTGTTAATTCCTCGTAACTATCAAAGATAGCCTTTTTTTCTTCAAATGATAACATGTCATTCATCCCTTCATTCTTACATCGTTTATTATTATACCAGTTTTTTCTGTCATTCGTTCATTTTTATGATTCTTCATCAAACAGTGCGCTGCTTCAAAAAATTCTTACGGAATAGACGGATTTGCTTGTAAGATCCCTGGTACCGTCTTATCCCTGAATTTTTTAAGATCATCAATACTAAAATAAACCGATTAAATTTTAGTTATGAACGAATGAAGGTCGCCCAAATAAAGCTCATTTTGGACGACCCTCTTTTAATTTTATTCTAAAAAGTCTTTTAATTGTTTTGAACGACTAGGGTGACGTAATTTACGTAGTGCTTTAGCTTCGATTTGACGGATACGTTCGCGCGTAACCCCAAATACTTTACCTACATCTTCAAGCGTACGGTTACGTCCATCATCAAGACCAAAACGTAAACGCAATACATTTTCTTCACGGTCTGTCAGAGTGTCTAGAACATCTTCTAATTGTTCTTTCAACAACTCATAAGCTGCATTTTCTGCTGGGCTAGTTGCATCGTGATCTTCAATAAAATCGCCTAAATGAGAATCATCTTCTTCTCCGATTGGCGTTTCCAAAGAAACTGGTTCTTGAGCAATTTTTAAGATTTCACGAACTTTTTCAGTCGGTAAATCCATTTCTGCTCCGATTTCTTCTGGAGTTGGTTCGCGTCCTAAATCTTGTAATAATTGACGTTGGATACGGATCAATTTATTGATTGTTTCAACCATATGCACTGGAATACGAATCGTACGAGCTTGATCGGCTATAGCACGCGTAATCGCTTGACGAATCCACCAAGTAGCATACGTAGAGAATTTAAACCCTTTTTTATAATCGAATTTTTCAACAGCCTTCATCAATCCCATGTTTCCTTCTTGGATCAAATCTAAGAACTGCATTCCACGTCCAACGTAACGTTTTGCAATACTAACAACCAAACGTAAGTTAGCTTCTGCAAGACGTTGACGAGCTTCTTGATCGCCTTCTTCAATTTTAATGGCTAATTCAACTTCTTCAGCTGCCGTTAATAAATTGACACGCCCGATTTCTTTTAAATACATTCTAACAGGATCGTTAATTTTCACGCCCGGAGGAGCCGTTAAATCTTCAGGTTTTTCAGCATCTTTTTCGGCTTTTAATTCTTTCAATTTCAATTGACGAGCTGTTGGACCACCATCGTCTCCAACCACTCCAACACCTGCATCTTCGATAGTTTGGATAAGTGCATCCATTTTTTGAGCAGTTAATGAAAAAGGCGTTGCTATTTTATTTGTTAAATCATCATAATGAATCGTTCCTGCTGGTTTGTACTCTTTAATCAATTTCTTTACTTCGCTATCAAATGCTTTTTTCGTTGTTGGGTTTTTATCAGCCATTAAAAAGCCTCCTCTATCA
>NZ_ABHH01000008.1:0-86597 GCF_000171855.1 Carnobacterium sp. AT7
ATCCCCCGAAATAAAAAATAAAAAAATTTTGGTAGGGGGGCCTATCCGAAATAGGTTGGAAATACTTTTTCTTCGCCAACTTTGTTTTCTTCTTTAATATGGCATTTAGGACAAAGAAGAATTAAATTATTTAAATCTAATTTCAATAAAGGATTCTTTTTAATTGGTATCTTGTGATGCACGTGTGCACTTCTTCCAAAGACGAACTTGCCACATCGCTGACAACAACCGAGATCTCTTTCATAAATAAAATCTCTTGTAGTTTTCCATTCATCAGATTTATAAAATGATTTGTTCTCGTGGTGATAGATATCCTTTTGCTTCTTTTTCTTAGCAGCAGACTTCTTAGATCGCTTGTGTTCGTCACAGTGTGCACCTTTGGCTATCTTGTTGGTGCATCCATTAAACTCACAGTACTTCATCTTCCTCAACTACTTCTTCACCTTTGATATGCTTCAGTACTTCTGCTTTAGTCTTAACTTCTTTAGGCAGCTCAATCTCTAATGATGCAGCATGTTCTTTCAATTGCTTAAGGTTCATTGAATCAACGTCTACTTCTTCAACCTTTTTCTTTTCTTCCACATGAACCATTGACTTAGGATTTTCTGTTACTTCAAAGCCTGGCTTCTTTCCAGCAGGTACAAACACGCTGCGTTTTTCAATGTTGTCCCAGTATTCAGTTCCTTGTGCTGTCTTTCTAATTTCTGTTCGCATTATCAACCTCTCCTTTTTTTGTATAACAAAAGAGCAACTACATTTAAGCAGCTGCTCTTTCGTCGATTTCTTATGTTGTTACTATAATCTTTTAAAAGCAATAAAAAATACAAGTACTGTTATTACATTAATCTGACATTTGATGCATCTTATTTTGAACTTCTTCCCAATCATCTAGAAAGTCTAATCTCCTTCTTAATTCAGCGTGTTTCTGCCTGATATGACCATGCGAGTAATTTAGTTCTTCAGCAACAACTTCTAAGGATTTACCTTCAACATACTTCATCTTAAGTATCTGGTTCTCTAATCCTTTAAATGTATTAATTAAAAGAAGTAAAGACGCATGCATCTCTTCTTGAAAGGTTAATTCGTTTTCTAGTAGTTCTAATGTTTTTTCAACTTTCGAACCTTTTGATTCTTTGACTAGGAATACTTTACCTAAGTCTGTACTATCTTCCCAACGTTCTAATTCGTACTTTGTTCTTCTGATATTCCATTTAAGATAAGCAATTCTTTCTTCAGTCTCTTGATAATCTTTCAGCCATTGGAATTTTATGATGATCACCTACCTCTACTTATTGTTCTGTTAAAATGGTAAATCATCATCTGAAATATCAATTGGTTGTCCATTAGATTCAAACGGATCACGATTCGAAAACTGACTACTATTCTGATTGCTAGATTGATTTGAATTGTATTGTTGAGTATTTGTCTGTTGATAGTCTCCATTTGATTGTGCGCTGTTTTTAGAGCCAATAAAGGTAATGCCATCTACTATGATTTCATCACGATAAACCATCTTGCCGTCTTTCTCATGATTGTTATTTTGAAGATGTCCTTCGAATGCGATTTGAGAACCTTTGGAGAAATTATCTCTAACGAGTTCTGCTGTCTTGTTGAAAGCTTTGCAGTTGAACCAATCTGTTTCATATTCATTTGTTTGTTTGTTCTTGAATTTTCTTTTAACAGCAATACTAAAACTGGCCATTGTTCCGGCTGCGTTGATTTGTGGATCTCTTCCTAATGTTCCAATGATATTTATTGAATTCATTTACCAAACCACCCTTTAACTTTAACTTTTAACTTATTCCATTTGCCAGGTTCTTCTACTGGAGCTGGTGATTCTGGATTAAGTTGTGACCCGAAATTATTCATGTCATTTATGGCGTTCTGAAACCTTTCTACCTCTGTAGGTTCTTTAACTGAATGAACCGTCATGTCAGGACCTTCAGCAAAATCAATTCCACCTAACCATTCAGCTTGTTCAACTGCAGTTTCTTCTATAACAGATAACTCCTCAATCTTTAACTCTTCAACAATTCTAGTAACTTCTTTTCTAAGTGGTTTCCAAAAGAATTTGATGAAATACTTTCTTTCAAAATCAGTTAGTAGCTTTTCGGTACCAATTTTATTTATAATACGTTTGGCCACTTTCTGTTTTATCCGCTTATTCATGTTTATTAGCCTCCAAGAATTCGATTAACTCCTTTGCAGATTCTTCAGTTAATTCAGTTCTGTATTCTTCATTATCAAAGAACTTAACGAGTACTTGACGTGTCTTTGGCTGTTCTGGTTCAATCGTATAACCATCTAGAATAGCTCTTGCAGTTTCTGTTTGGTTGTCATTAATCCATTCATAAGTTTCTTGATTACACTCATTTGGCATTATATAAGAATAATAAAAACACTCTGAAACAGTTCTACCTTTAATAAAATCAGCAACAAACTGCGGAATCACTGGTAGTTCTGGTTTAACTTCTTCAATTTGTTTATCTAACTTGCTAACCATATCTAATACTTCTTGTTTAGCAACATAGCTCCTTACCTTACTCAGTTTATTAGTTAACTCTTTTTTCTGGCCAAACTGATATGTGTTCATTTCTTGTATTGCTGTTCTTAATTCTTCCTTCTTCATTCCACTTCCTCCAATTCAATTTTATATACGACCATAACCAGTTCTTCATCTTGAGTACCTGCTATTTTAATATCAACTACTTCAATATCTGGTCTATTCTTAAGCCAATAATTTACTTCTTCATCAGTACCGCAATAAACTTGATGAACTTTTTTGTTTTCCGGTACTGGAATAACCGGTTTCGGAATCGGAGTCTTCCACTCTCCGTCTCTTGATCTTCTAACCACTGATCCAACCTCCTACTAAAGTTAATATCTTAATCAGTACCACCCAAGCTCCATACCAGATAGATAATGAAATAAATACGACAGCTCCGATTATTGCTAGTAGACCGAATGCGACTAATGCATTTTGGATTACTTTGTTGGATTCATCCATTCCGCATCCCTCACTCTCTCCAAAAGTTTAATTTGCCGAGTAAATTCAATTTGTTCTGATTCATTAAACATCTTGATTGCTACAGCTTTATTTCTATAAAGATCAGCGATTGCTAAATCAATATTGTTTCTAATATCTAATCCGTGCTGAGCGATTGAATTAACTTTTCTACGTTCACTGATTGTAATTAAATCTGGACGTTTAACTCTTATAGTTCTCATAAAAGCTTTATCATCAGCTAGACTTTGATACTTATCTGGATCTCTTGTATCGATAAAAAGCTCGTTACGCTCTTCGCCAATCCATTGCCTTCTATTTCTTGGATTCATACTATCCCTCGATTTCTTTGTTGGATTTTCTTTTTCTCTGCCTGGTCCATTACCAATAAAGCAACATCCAGGATCTTGCAATTCAAAACCCTGGCGATTTCAGTGCTGCTTTTATTGTCGTTCCACATTTCAACGAATGTCTTAACTTCTTCTTCATCCCAAATGAATCTAGCATCTTCCAAAATCAAAACTTTCTTTGTCATTTTTTATACTCAACCCAAGCTGCAGCATAAGGAGCAAAGTACTGTCTTGCTTTGTCCAGATCATTCACGACTGCAGTTTCTTTAGTTTCCATTTCTTCAGCGATTTGTTCATAAGTCATGCCATCACCCAAGTATTCAAGAATCGTTCTTGGGTTTAATTCTACGTTTGGCGGCATAGTGAGTGAAGATGTATCTCTGATAAATGAATCAACATCATCCATTTCAACAATGAAGTCTTTGATTACTTTATTATCGATACCATCAATTGATGTTTGTTCTTCTTTGACTTCAACTACAATGCCGTCACCGTTAACCATATATTTGAAGTAAGGAGTATCATTGACTGAATCATAAGGAATGCTGTAGCTGATTACTGAAGGTTGGATCACCACGTTTACTGATTCTCCGATTAGTTGATTGATACTTTCAAACTTGCCATCTAGTGATCCGTTTTCGATTGAAAGGACAATTTCTTGTTTGCCACCTTTGTTCATTTTTACCGCTTTAATTGTTGGTCTGAATTCTACTGTTTTTGTCATATCTTTTTTCTCCTTTTTTGTGTTATATTTTATTAAATACATAAATGAGGTGATCCTTTTGTCAAAATATATATGTCCTTACTGTGAAACTACATTTTCTCTTTCCGATGTAAACTATAGTGAATATAGGCCTGACTTTAGATTTTAGGATAATTCTAACCGAGGTTATATAGAATCAGGAGAAAGAGTAATTCCAGTTTCTGAAGTTGAAATTGCCTTTTATCATTGTCCAGAATGCTCTAAATATTCCATAGATCTAAAGGGAAAAGGAATAGAAACCAAATCCATTAATTTTAGGGCTCTACCTTTCGGACATTCTAAGGAATTACCAACCTATGTTCCTCGAGCTATTAGAAATGATTATAAAGAAGCAAGTTTAATCAAATCTTTAAGTCCTAAAGCATCTGCAACTTTGTCTCGAAGATGTTTGCAAGGTATGATTCGCGACTATTGGGATGTATCAAAAGGAACTTTATATAAAGAAATAGACGACATCAAAGATAAAGTTACTGCTCAACAATGGTCTGTACTAGATGCAGTGAGAAAAATCGGTAATATTGGAGCACATATGGAAAAAGATATTAATGTAATTGTTGAAATCGATCCTGATGAAGCTGAAAAGTTGATTAAATTAATTGAGTACCTCATTAAAGAGTGGTACATAAATCGTCATGAAACTGAGCAATTATTTGCTGATATATTAAAGATTGATTCAGATAAGGCATCTGCTAAATTATCAAAGTAAATTAATTTGATGTTCTACTAAAGTTCTAACTGTTACTTCAATTCTGGCCTTACTGGAATAATATTTTCTAGCAATTAAATCAACTACTTGGCCATCATCTTTCCAGATGATGCCTTTTAGTGCATCTAAAATACCTTTTGCATAGTTATCAGCATCTGGTTTAGTTATTGGTCTAAGTTGGCCAAGTTCAGCAAGTTCCATATTTCTTTTGCTGAAAGATTTGAGAGACTCTTTATAAATAAGTATTTCAACCTCTAACTCGCCTTCTAATAGCTGTTTAGGCTTATGTTGCATTGCGTGATAAGCAACTATCTTTTTATAATCAACACTCTTCTTGGGATCATATGCTCTTGCATGGCCACCAATAGTTGTGAACTTTGGTCTTCCTTGTGGTACTGGTTGACCAGGTACAGTAATTTTAATTTCCATACGACACCTCGGCAATTTGTAAATTTAAAGCTGCTTTCTTTGCTCTAATTTCTTTCAGATAATCTGACGTTGATTGTCTATCATGAATGCAATACTCGCATTTTTTAATTTCCACAACTCCAGTAAATTTCTTTTCATGCATCACTCCATCGACACAATTCGGATGATTACATTTTTCCAATTCATTTCCTCCTAAAAGATTATTTCGGATCGTTTATCTTTAATTTTTTTAAATGTAATAATGCTGTCAGCTGCTTTAGCTCCTCTATACATACGACTCAATAATTTTTGATCATACATACGATTTAATTCAGTGCTGGTGAGATTTGTAGTAATGATGGTCGGTTTATTCATCCTTGCGTTAATTACTGCGTACAAAGTCCTCACTGTAAAATCAGTCGCTGTTTTATCGCTACTAATCGCTCCAGTTTCAGCTCCTAAATCATCCAAGACTAATAAATCAGCTTTACCTAATCTTTCTACTAATGATTTTTCTGTATAATCAGCTCCTCTATTACTGAAGCTATCTTTAATACGTCGCATTAATTCATCAACTGATACAAATAAACATTTCCTGTAAGGAGTACTGTTGTCATTAACTGCTTGAAGAATAGCCATTGATAGGTGACTTTTACCTGTTCCTGGGTTACCGCTCATTAAGGTATTGAATACTTTCCCATCCAGATAATCTTTAGCAATTAATCTAGCTCGTTTTTTGTTAATGGCTGTTTCCGGTTCGTCTTCTTCGTAAGTTGCAAAAGTAGCATTTTTGATTGTTTCATCTGCAAGTAAAGATAGATTACCTAACCAACCATATGTTGATCGTTTCATATGGCTATCTGTTCTTTCTTTTATAGTTTGTTCGTTTTCTTGTTCCATTCTTTCGTGAGTGCAGGTGACACAAAACGGCTTGCTGGAATCATTAATTTGAATCATTGGTTGATTATGAATCTCGCAAACAACGTTTGATTCTTTTAATTTTTTCAGTAAATCAAAATTCAGGCCATCCATTTTCATTCCCCTTTTGCTGTGAGTATTTAGGTTTTTGATTTAAGTAACCCTCAAACTTAGTTCCGAACAAAGTAGTTGGCCGAAGATACTGAATCATATCTGGTTTTGATGACCACTCATTAACTTTGTTATCAATCACTTTTTTAAAATCATCTTCAGAAAACTTTTCATTCAATCTTGCATCTATTAATCGTTGAGTAGCTTTACTAGATGCTTTGAAATTCGTCCCAGCTTTTTCATTCAGATAATTCACAACCGGACTATATATATCTTTATTCTTATCATTCTTTTCATTCTTATCATTCTTGTATGTGTGCGCTTGTTGTTCACTTGTTGTTCGGTCGCTGTTCACTTGATGTTCACTCACTTGGTACTCATGCCAGTTTTTTATTGTAACCACGCTGTATTTCGTGGTTGATGTGATGTTCAACATTTCTTCTTTTTCAAATTTCTTTAACCATCTCCATACAGAACCGCTGTTCACTTGATGTTCACGCATGGCACCTTCATTCATTTCTTTTGTTATCGCATCGCGCCCTGTGACGAATTGACCGCTGTTCAGCTGTATCTCTTTTCCGTTAAAAATAAACTTGCTTCCTTTGTGACTAGCCTTCATTAAACAAAGCATCCAAAGCTTTAGCATATTTGGATTTGTCCAAACGAATGAATTAGTTATTTTCCTATAAAGTTTTATATAACCAATTTCCACTCCGCTCTACACCTCCTATGCTATATAGACTGGAACACCAGTTAATTCTTGTACCTCAAGTTTGAATAAGTCTTCATCACTATTTGAATCTGATAAGTGAAGCAACCATACTTCCTGCAGTTGATCACTCGCATTTACTTTTATAAATTCTTTTGAGTTTTCAAATTCAAAGTGACTTGTTAAGATTCGATTCTTTAAATATTGTGCGACTTCTTTTTCTTCAACTTTTTTTCTAATGATGTCTAAAGAATAATTTGCTTCAATCATCATGTGCGTAATACCTTTGAATTTGTATTTCACGTAATAGGTATCAGTTACAAATAATAATTGTTCACCTAATTGATTCTTGAAAAGAAATCCAGTAGGTTCTGCAGCATCATGATTCACATCAAATGAAGTGACTGACCAGGAACCAATTTGTACGCTCTTACCTATTGCAAGTACGGTTGCTCGATGATTCGGTACACTTAATGCGTTTAAAGTTCCTTTTGAAGCGAAAATATCAATTGAAGTGGTATTCAATACTTTCTTGATTTCTTTTGAGTGATCACCATGTTCATGAGAAATACACATTCCGGCCACTCGTCTAAAATCAAACATCATTTTTTGTTTAACCAGTTCTAGCTTGATTCCACATTCAATTAATATCTGGGAAATACCATCATCGATTAGATAAGCATTCCCAGCACTTCCACTACCAAAAGATTTTATGTTAATCAAAAGGGATCTTGTTCAGTTGGAGCTTCATTATTTTCATGAACTGGTTTTTCTTCGTGATTAATTATTTCTCCATCTTCATTCACTTCAGTGTAATGAGCTTCGAAGTATTCTGTATTAGCTTTCTCTTCGACTTCTTCTGCAACTTCAGCTTCCTTAATTTCATCACTTTGTTTATTGAAGAATTCAGTCATTACGCTGCTATCATCCGAACTGTTAATGAAATTCTTACATGCACGATTGATTACTGTTTTCTTGGCCATTTCCTGAGCAAATTTATCATGAGTGCTACCTGCTTTAGGTGCCTTCTGGTCTTTTCCCCACATTTTTGATTGAGACCATGCTGCAGTAATTTCTTCAAATGTCATCAACTCAATATGGTTTTCTTTTTCATCTGGCATCACTACCGTTGCATAGGCGCCGATTATTTTATCTTTGTTAATATTTCCAAATTTTTGTTTGTGGACCAGGTTCTTAATCGTTCCATTTGTTAAGTCATAAGTTACGTCATCACCTTCATAGATCACTTGACCTACAATGTCAGTAGCACCAGTTACTCTTTTAGTGACGGCCATCGTTCCAAAATAAGAACGTTGGAATGTTAACTTACTTCCATACATAATGAAGTATCCTTGATTCTTTTCTGGATTCAGTCCTTGAACAACCATGCTTAATAATGCGTTGGCCACACTATCTTTTGTAGCAACTTCAAGTGCTGGTTTATAATCTTTTGTTTGAACCTCTTGAAGTTTTAACCATGCTGATCTCATTGCATTTCCTGGAGAATAATCACCTGGTAAATCTAGTTGCCCTTCTTTTACGAATAGAGACACCTTTTTTTCTACGCTATCCGCGATTTGTTTTTGTTGTAATACTAATTCGTTGTTTGCCATTTTATATTTCCTCCTCTAATTTAACTGCAGTCGTACATTTCGATTTGTTCTTTCTTGATTCAAATCTTTTCTTACCTGTTGGAGTAGTCATCCATTGAATGTAATCCGGTTTAACTCCCATTTTTATTGCACACTCTTTTGCTGTACCGATAGTAATGCAGTCCTCGCCTTTGTAAACTGCGTATTCAACCACTACTGCACCTCCACTTTAAATACTGGGTCATCACTAACAATCAATGAAATCATTTGCGCTTGTGTATCAATCAATTCATTTACGGATTCGGCATTGTCTACAAATATTGGAGCCGATACCTGGTAATGATTTGAAAGAGTATTGATAATATCTAACCCAACATTGATTCGTGCAGCATTGTTTAAGTTGGTGCTGTATTCAGAACCACCATACGTTGCTTCACATACTTCATTGATTCCGCCATTCTTTTGAATATCGAATAATTTAAAGTTGGCCATGCTGAATTTTGCGTTTATTTCTTTCTCCAAGAGTTGAACTTTACGTCTAGTAAATTCATCTGTAAGATACTCTTGACGTTCAAGCTCTTCATAAGTTGAAGCTAGATTGCTGTGTTCATCCTTCAGTTCTTGGATACGATTCAATTGTTTTTCTTTTTGACTGAATAAAGAAAGTTGCTGTCTAGCTGAATCGACTGCAGCAGATGATTCACGGATAAGATTGTTGTACTCTTCAATTTCAGATTGTGTAGAAGTTTGTTCTTCAATCATGGATTGCGTTACTTTTTGAATTTCAGCAATGATTGATTTGCTTTCTTTTGAATCTTCGAATTGGCCATGGCGTTCTTTTGTTAAGCTCAACTCTTCTTTGAATCGATCCAATGTGTCTTTAGCAATATCACGTTTTGAGATTAAAGAATGAAAATCATTAGTTAGTTGTTTTATTTCAGTTTCTAATTTTCGAACTTTTTCAGCGGATGCTTTGCCTTGTGCAAGAAGTTTTTCAACTTCTTCAGCTTTTTCCTTATTGAAGGTTGATTTCATTTGTTCTGTTTGATCAGCCGGCAATTCTTGGCCACACATTTTACAAGCGGTTCTGTGAACATCAAACGTTTCTTCTTTTTTTGCTTTATAGATCCTCAACAAATTCCCTTTAGAATCTATTTCTCTTGTTAACGTTTGGTCAGTGTTAGAGATTTGAGATTCTTTTTCCCAAACTGCTTGATTCTTTTCATTCAAATCTATATTCAATTTATTAATATCATTGATAAGTGTTTCAGTTGATAGCTGATTCGTTTGAAAGAAGCGAGCCTTTTCTTCAGTTAACTTCAAATCAAGTTGGCCGCGTTTGTTTTTTAAGTCAGTTATTGCTCCGCCATTTTTTAATTCAGCGATCTTATTTTGACCTTCTTCAATTTTGGTTTTATTTGTTGCGACAAGTGCATTTAATTGTTCCTGGTCAATTCCTTCAGTATTTGGAATGGCTCTTTCTGCTTCATCAAAACGTGCTGTCATTCCGTCAATAGAATTAGCAACGTCTCTTTTCTTAGCTGATATGATTTTCTTTTGTTCCTCAACGCTACGGCCATCAAGAATTTTAGTTAGTCCAGAAAGTTCTTCATTCTTTTCAATTACTTCTTCATCTGTTACACCATCCACTAACTGAAGTAAAACTTCTCTTCTCTTAGTCCAATCAAGTGAATTGAACGCTGCAGGATTGGTTAGTAATTTGAATGTATCTTCATCAATCAATGCATCGATGTATGCCCGAAATTCTTTTGCTGTGTTGCAAGGGACCTGGTTAACGTAATACTTTGTTTTATCCGACTTACGTTCTTTCTCTGTACGTCCTTTAATTTTGGACCACACTTCAACAAGTTCACGTTTCAATAAAATGCGTTGACCATCTACCATGAGTTCAGCTTCAACAACTGGTTCCTTGCCTAAAATTTCATTACGCTCTTTATCGAATGGTTTAGCTTTAAATTTGGACCTTTCAGCACTGTCTTTCCCAAACAACAACCATAAGAAGCCATCGTATAAAGTTGTCTTTCCTACTGCGTTTTGAGCTGATACATCTGCGTTGCTACCGTCTAAAACTAATTTGTAATCTTTTAACCCTTTAAAGTTTTCGTAACGGATCCAATTAATTTTAATATCTTTCAATTCATTCACTCCTTATTTGTGCTATAATTTCGGTATAAAAATATTGTTTCACCGACTGATTGGATAGCCGTCCTTTCAGTCTTTTTGTTGTGCCAACATCTTTTCTCCTGTTTCAAATAAAAATTCTAAAGAATTCTTAGCAGCTAACTTCTTGCTGCTGATCAACTCATTGTCTTTATGAATAGAAACTTTATTGAAATCAGACATCTTAGTAATCCTTACTTCAAGCTCACCCTCTTCTTTGCTGTAGTAATCGACAAAGTTTTTGTTTTTAAACTTCCACGGCATACTTCTCACCTCCCTTCAATTTACATAGAACAGAATCAACAGCGGTAAACAGATAATGATCATTGCTGCAATGGATCCGTAAAATATATAAAAATCTTTTTTAGCTATTCTTCTACTTCCAAAGAAATACATGTTAGATGACCAGATTAGCTTTTTGATTGTTTCTAGTGACATACGATCATCTCCTATATCTATTTTTTTCAAGCCATCTGAAGTAATCTTCAAATCTATCAAGATTGATTAATACAATTTTATGAGTGGGATTAACTACTGCATCAGCAAACTTTGGATTACTTCTCATATCCTTTAACCAATCATTAAGAGTTGATTTGTTCATGCTGTACATTTTGCAGACAACCGCTTTGTTTCCGTATTTAATTTTTGCCCGGTCGGGATCTTGGCTCACTTCATTTAAATTAATAGTTATTGGTTTAGCCATTGATTACACCTCTATTTCTATTTGTTCATCAACTAAAGCTGTATGACCAAGTGATTCTAATAAGTTATGAATAAAGATTCTGCCTTTCTGCGTCCATTTTGTACGAGGATAAGCACCTGTATCGTTTGTATAAGTTTTTGATTTTGTGTAGCCGTTGTTCATGTGTTTTGTAAGAAGAACCCACTGACCTCCTACTTTTCTTTGCACACCCTGAAACGCAAGAACTCTATTCAATTCAATTGCACTCATTCCATAATCAGCGGCTATTTGAGTAATGGCCATTGTATTTTTTGAATTAAGAATTTCGTCAAGATAAGTGATCTTTGGTTCGTATTCTGCAATCAACTGTTCTTGGACAGCGTTTTTTTCAATTAATAATTGTGTTTGTTGTTGCTCTTCAATCCATTGTTTTGCTCTAGCGATTGGATCAGCAATCATATAAGAAGCTGGTGATTGTTTTGATTCCATTTCATTGAACTTCATAACGTATTTTGCTGTGAATAGAACACCTTTTTTACCAGTTAATTTGTTGGCCACCATTTCGCATCCTTGTTTCGTTAATAAGAAACATGGTTGTTTTTTGTTTTGGGAATTAATGTAATAACTTTCAATAAAGAAATCGGACTGTCCAATATTGGCTTCTCCTAAATATTCAACATAAGTGCGAATATCTCTCAATAATTTGTTGTGTTCTTTTCCAACCATTTCAGCAGCTTCTCTTGAATCAATTGCCATAGTTGAACTCAATGCTTTTAGAACATTCATCTACTGTTCCTCCTATATGCTTAATATTTTTTTAATTCTTTTAATGTGCTCTTGTGCCTTAGGACCATCTTTCTTACCGTTGATAATATCTGACAGATAAGCCGCTGACATTCCTAATTCTTTTGCTAATTGAGTCATAGTTAAGTCTTTTTCTACTAATTTAACTCTGACTTTAATCGATAAATCTTTACTCATTTCATCACTCCTTTTCTTTTTTTAGAAAATAAGCTAAAACTTTCAGCTAATTGTTTACACGTTTATACAAATATGCTACAATCAGTGCATAGCTAAATAAGCCATAGATATGCTGTTAATACGTTGGGGAACGTGATTTTATAGTTTATTTCTGATTGCCTTTAGCTGAATGAATTAGCTTATGGATATAGTATATATGCAAATATTCTACACGTCAACCATTTTGTAGCATATTTGTACAATCTATTTTCTTTGAGCTGTTGAAAGGTTGATAACAGTGGGATTATACGAAAAAATAAAATTATTAGCTAAAGAAAGAAAAATATCTATTCGTAAATTAGAAGAGGATTTAGATTACGGGAATGGAACTATCAGAAGATGGGAAGAAAACAGTCCTGGTATTGATAAGGTAGAAAAAGTTGCTGATTACTTCGGTGTAACTACAGATTATCTGTTAGGAAGAGAACCTAAAGAAACTTCTCCTGTTGATCTTAACGAAATATTAGATAACACTATGAGTTTCGATGGAAAGCCTATGAATGATCATGACAGAGAGGCGATTCGTGCTTATTTAGAGGGAAGATTTAGCAATAAGTGAGGATGATTTTATGGATGATATCTTTGAGATGCTTAAAGTTAACAACGTTGAAATGGTTTTACTGGATATGAAAAGCTGCGGTTATTATAATACTGAATTAAAAG
This sequence comes from Carnobacterium sp. AT7, assembly GCF_000171855.1. Lineage (NCBI taxonomy): Bacteria > Bacillati > Bacillota > Bacilli > Lactobacillales > Carnobacteriaceae > Carnobacterium > Carnobacterium sp. AT7. Next base: position 13,108 of record NZ_ABHH01000008.1, read on the forward strand.
TTATCTTCATTAATGAAAAATTGGATGAAGATGAACAAAAAGAAGTAATTCTTCATGAATTAGGACATGTTCTTAATCATAAGGATTTAGCTTCTTTGTATAACAATCCTTCTTACCGTACAAAAATGGAATATGAAGCAACAAAGTATATGATTACATATTTAATTAACGAAGCAGATGGTCAATTTAATTATTCTGATGTATTACAGAATTACAACTTAGGTTTAGGTTGGGAATGTAATTTCAAATAAAAAAAGCCCTAGGCACTGCTGGTAACAGTGGCTAGAGCAAATATCTTATCCTAAATACATTATAACACGCTATTTATTCTTAAACGTATTTTTTGAATAATTAGCACCATAACCATATAGGAGGAATTTAAGTTGGAAAAAGAATTTTATGTAAAAAGTCCTAATAAAGTTAGTATCAATTTAACAGACAAAGCAATCAATATTACAAGAAAAGGTTTTGTTAATTTAATGAATCAAGGTCTTAAGGGTGATAAGACTATTCCTTTAAAGAACATTACTGCAGTTCAATTAAAGAAACCTGGTATGACAAGCGGATATATCCAGTTTGGTGTATTGGGAGGGAACGAGAGTAAAGGTGGAGTCTTTGCTGCAACTCAAGATGAAAATACGATAATGTTCTCTAAAAAGCATTATAACGATATGGTTGAATTGAAAGGATATATTGAAGAATATATCTTCAGAGATGAAGGATCCACAACAATTGTTAACGCACATTCTGGAAAATCAGCTGCAGAGCAAGTTAAAGAATTAAAAGAATTGTTAGATATGGATATTATCACTAAAGATGAATTTGATAGAAAGAAAAACGAGTTGCTAAATCTTTAATTTAAGGAGTGGCCAAGATTAAAATAGGAATGAGAAAACCAAGTATTAAAAAGTCTATTAGTGCCAGAACAACTGGTAAAGCTAAAAGAGCAGTTAAAAAAGCTGTAGTACCTGGTTACGGAAAAAAAGGTATGGGCTTAGTTAAGAATCCTAAAAAAGCTGTTTACAATAAAGTCTATAAAAAAACAACATTTTCTATATTTGATTTATTCAAAAAATAAAAAAAGAACACCCACGCCCCTACCAGAGTTTGTGAGTGTTCAACCATTAAAAATCAACCTGCAATAGGTCTCTTTTCTATGCCCTATTGTATCACAAAATAGGAGGTTTTATCTATGTGGATAGAAACATTAGACAATGGAAAGTTTAAATATGTAGAACGTTATATTGATCCAATGACAGAAAAATATAAAAAGATTTCTATTACAATGACTTCTGATAGTCGTGTTGCTTGGAATAAAGCACAACGTGAATTAAACAATCGCATTGATAAAAAAATAAAAACAATTTCTCAATCTGATATAACATTTGGAGAAATAACAACTAAATGGCAACATGTCTACAAAAATAGAGTTAAACCAAACACTTATCTAAGAAGTACCCTGACATTAAAAATTATCAAAAGATACATACCAGATGATTATATTGTAAGGAATATCAATTCGGTGTTTATACAAGAAACAATCGAATCGATTTATTATACTGAAAATTATTCTTTTTCTTCTACAAAACAATGCAAAACATTATTAAATTCAATATTGGAATTTGCTAAAAAGAAAACTATCATTGCTGTTAACCCTGTATTAGAAGTAGAAATAAAAAAGAAACCGAAAACTTTCGAACAAATAGAAAAAATTGGAAATAAATACTTGGAACCTGATGAACTGAAAACTGTCCTAGATTGTCTGCGTTCTTTTAAAAGTGGAAGAAGAAATGCAAATTTAACGGAATTTCTTTCTCTAACTGGCTTGCGTTTTGGTGAAGCAGTAGCTTTAACGTATGATAATTTTAAAAACGATTTTATTGAGGTTAACGGGACTTTAGACTACCACACTCATAAATCCTCGGCCGGCATTAAAACGACTGCTAAAACGGGTAAAGCTAATCGTAATGTCGATTTAAGCGATCGAGCTAAAGAAATCATTATTGAAGTTATACTAGAAAATAAGCTTTTGAAAAAGGAAGAACATTTCCAAGAAAAAAATTATATCTTTGTTACTAAGTACGGTAACCCTATTGATATTGCAACGTATAATACTTCGCTTAAAATCGCTGCTAAAAAATGTGGCATTGAAAAGAATCTTACATCACACGTCTTGAGGCATACACACATTTCAATATTATCTGAAATAGGCGTTCCTTTAAAAGCAATAATGGATCGTGTAGGACATGAAAGACCAGAAACAACTCTTGGTATTTATACGCATGTCACTAAGAAAATGCAACAAGGAGTAATGCAAAAATTAAACGACTATTATAATTAATGCCCCTTTTCTGCCCCTTTTAAAGTTGTAACCAATTTAAAAATCTCTACAAACATTAAACTAACAACATTCTTAAACAAAAACATATATGGTCTTCATCACCATGCGTAATAAATACTTGGTCTATTTGCGTCACTCCTAAAGACTTAATGACGGGTATTAACACTCGGCTTGCCACAGTGGATTGTTTTTTTCTTATTTGCCATTCTTCTTTTTCAAATGCCATTGCTCCGCCCGTATCAATCAGGTATACGCCGGCTCCAAAAGGCTTTTTAATTAAAATAGCATCTCCTTGACCGACATCTAATACCAAAACTTCTCCAAAAGGGTTGTATTTTTGGTAATAAATAAAAATAGTGAAAACAACTACTAGTAAAACCACGGAACGTTTTATTTTTTTTCGCCCCTCTAAAGCCACAATAAAAAGAATCAATCCGATGATCATTAGGATGAATAAACCAAAGGGAACTTTGCCTGTAACAATCGTACTGTATGGAAAGAGTTTAATTTTTAAAACCAGCCATTCAGTCATCTCCAATAAACTTTCCATTAAATTTGACAGGAAATGAAAAAAAAGCGTTCCTGAAAGCAGATAAGAACTCGCAAAGAGGAAGATTGATAATGGCATGACCACCCAAGTAAATAATGGAACAAAAATTAAATTAGCAAACATTCCTATCCATGAGAACTCAAAAAAGTGAAAGCTGAGAATTGGAATAGAAATAAGGGTTAGTATAAATGAAATAACCACATTATTTATACTAGCCAGTTTTGACCGATTGAACAAAGAGTCCGAAAATAACATTAACGTTAAGCTGAGTAAATAGCTTAACTGAAAGCCGATAGAAAAAATTTGATAAGGGTTTAGCCAAAGTCCAAAAATTAACGTCCACGACCATGCATCTAGACCAGAAATAGGTTTTCGAATACGTGCACCTGTTTGACTGAGTAAACTCATTACAATAGCTCTGAAAATACTTGTTCCCCAACCGGTTAAACTGCCATATAATGGTAGAAAAATCAATAAGAGTAAATAGGTTCGTTCTCGTGTCACACCTAATCGCCAAAGAATATAGGTTAGACCTGTTATAAAAAATTGAATGTGTAAGCCAGAAATACTCAATAAATGAATAATACCAATTTCTTTATACCCGCTCATCACTTGATCATCAATCGAGCTAGTATCCGCAAACAACAGCGTTTTTATGTAACTTGCAATAGTAGCTGTTGTTTCACTTTCAATATGAGCTAAGATATTTTGTCTTAAATTTTTTAAATTTAGTTTATCAAAAAAAGTTTGTTGCTGTAGTTCAGAATGGATATCAATAGTAGTCGCTTCTACTATCCAATGGATTTTATTGCGGTACAAATAACGATGGTAATCAAATTGATTTAAATTTCTATTTTTTTCAGGTTTAGCTAAAGAACCCGTCACTATAAAATCTTCTACCTTTTGTTGTTTCTTCCAATTATTCTTTTCTTCTTCAGTAGATAATCGATAAAAAACAACCACTTTTTCAGCAAGTTTTACCTTTGTTCCGGCTTCTTTAACCGTGCCATAAAATTGAATTTGATCTCCATCAATCTTCAGCTTGTTTGGATCGAGTTCAATTAAAAATAATTGGTCTTCTGCAAGTAAGGCGGTTCGGTTATGATTCTTTTCAAATCCTGCAAAAAAAAAGGTTGCACTCATTAGCAAACAAGTATAAATAATCAATTCTTTTCTGCGTGTAGCTGCCAACCGAATTAGCCAAATAAAAAGTAAAAGATAGCTTAACCAGTGCGTTGTTAATACAATAATCGCGCACAATAAACAGGAGATGGCTGAAAAAAGGGCATATCCCTTCAACTATTGGATTGGTATGTGCCATCACTACGATTTAAACTACTTTGTGTCTTTGTAGTGAAATCGAGTTGTTGGAAAAAATCTTTTGGAAGTGCAACTTTTTGACATTGAACATGGGCTTGTTCAATCAACTTTAATGCATAAGGATCATTATGGTAATCTTCTAAATAATATATTTTAGTTATACCCGCTTGAATAATCATTTTTGTACACTGTAAGCACGGAAAATGAGTAACGTATATTTCAGCACCTTGAGTTTGTGCGCCAAATTTTGCACATTGAAGAATGGCGTTCATTTCTGCATGTATTGTTCGCAAACAATGACCGTCAACGACATAACAACCTTCATCTATGCAGTGTACATCTCCACTAACCGAACCGTTATAACCTCCCGCAATAATTCTTTTCTCTCTTACAATTGTTGCTCCAACAGTTAATCGCGTACAGGTACTTCGTAAAGACAGCAATAAGCTTTGAGACATAAAATACTGATCCCATGGTATGCGTTCCGTCATACTCATCCTCCTACTAATTTATCCGTTTAAGCTATTCAATTATCTTAAACATTTTCTCAAGTATACAAAAGGCCATTAAGACTTTCAACACTTCATTTTTATTTCTGCTCTTTTTAGTCACTGCCCACTGTCACACTCGCTTTTAATGCTTCAAAAGTTTTTTCTCCAATACCGGACACATTTTTCAAATCTTCAATTGTTTGAAAAGAACCATTTTCTTGTCTATAAAGTACGATTTGTTCTGCTTTTTTTTCACCTATTCCAGATAATTGCTGCAATTCGATAGCGTCTGCAAGATTGATATTCACTTTTGTAGCATTTGTATTTCCCTCACTTTCTTTAGGTAGCGTAATCACAGTTTCTTCAATAACAGCTGCTGAAGGTTCTTTGACTGCTTCATTTGTTTCTTCTGATTCTTCTGTTCCGACTTCTGAAATGAATATGACCATTTGATCTGTTAATTTCAATGATAAGTTAACTGGATTCTGATTGGCTTTCTCACTAAATCCACCAGCTAGTTTAATCGCATCAATCAATCGCATATCACTTGTCACTTCATACACCCCAGGAAAGTATACGGCTCCTTTGACATCAACATACATTTTATCTATGAGACTTTCAGAACTTTGTTCCATTTGAATCGAATTTTTTGAACTTTTATTTTCACTTGCCAAATAACTCATCATAGTTGAAGGTTCTTCGACTGCTTTTGCATCTTTAAAAAATAGAAAACTAACCCCTACTATACTGAGAATCAAACAAACAAGCAGACCTATTTCAATCAGTAATCTTTTTTTGACAAACCATTCTTTGCTAGTTTTCAACATCCCCTTACACTCCTTTTCGAGTCCTTCTATAAATACTATGCGTAAAAAAGCTTATTTTCTTTTAAACAGTCGCTTTAATTTATTTTTTTACAAAATTGTAGTATGGTTGAGTAGATTAAAGAACACTATTAAATAAGGGGTGACGAGATGACTATCGGAAAACAAATTGTACTCTATGCAGCTTATGTACTCATGATTGCTGTAAACGCTTTAGCGAACATTCTCCCAATAAACGGTTACCAAACGGGTGAAATCTCAGATATGCATGATGTGTTTTTTACTCCAGCGGGATTCATTTTTAGCATTTGGGGAGTCATTTACTTAGCGCTGTTGTTATGGCTGTTAAGTGTTAGTTTTAAAAAGCAAACTTTAAGTCCTTCACAATACTGGGGATTTTTATTAACTTGTTTACTTAATACGAGTTGGATTTTAGTTTGGCATTTTCTTTTAGACGGTATTGCTTTTATTATTATCTTCTTACTGCTTCTAGCGCTTATCTTTTTATATCAAGCTCAAAAAAAAGCTTCTTCTTCCATGCTCTATCTCATTCCTATTTCACTTTACTTAGGATGGATTATCGTTGCTACAATCACAAATTTCAGTTATTGGTTAGTTGCTAGCGTTGGAATTGAAACAAGCATTCAAACAGTATTAACCTATGCACTCTTAGGTTTGACCACTCTGGTGGGATTAGGAATTATTTTTTATTTAAAAGATTGGGCTATTGTATTAGTATTTGTTTGGGCAATGTATGGGATATTTACAAAAAACTTGCCTGATCACCGTTTAATCGCATTGGTCACAATTGTTTTAGCTGTTATCCTTTTGATAGGAATCATTGCTTCATTCGTCATTAATCGTGGAACAACTAAAAAAAATCCATATCATTTTTAAAAATTCACAAAAAAAGGCTAGGACATTTTTTCGTCCTAGCCTTTTTTCTTATTCGTTCATTTCATTTTATGGGATTATAAGCCTTCTAAATAATCAATTGCATCTTGAAATGTTTTAACAGGAACTATTTTCATTTTTGTATCAATTTTTTTTGCCGCTTTGAGGGCTTCTTGATAGTTAGAAGTCATATCAGGGTAATTGGCTTGAATCACTGGATCAATGGTATCATCTGGTGCAAAAAAGATTGATGCGCCTTCTTTGCTAGCTGCTACAACTTTTTTATCAATTCCACCAATGCGACCTATTGTTCCATCTGGTGCTATCGTTCCTGTACCCGCAATTTCATGACCATCGCGCAAATCTTCACCAGTTAATTGTGTATATATCTGTAAAGCAAACATAAAACCAGCTGACGGGCCTCCAATTTCTCCAGCATCTATAGCTACCGGGATATCTGTTTCAATTGAAGTGTTGTCTACTAAAGAAATACCTAAACCCGCTTTTTTAGTTTCGGGCATTTCCATCAATTTACCTGATGTTGTGTGTTTTTTACCATCGCGCTCATAGGCTACTTCAATTTTTTGATCAATGCTTTGTTGTTGAACATAATCAATAAATTCAGCAGAACTAGCAAACGTTTGCCCATCAAGCGAAAGAATGGTATCCCCAACTTCTAACTTATCGTCAAAATCAGAACCTTCTAAAATTGACATAATATAAACTCCATTGTAACTCAGCTGATAGGATTCTTCAGCTGCATCATAGGCTAATTCAATAGCTGAATTAATGGAACTAGTCATATAATAATGTTGCAAATTTGTATATTCTGCATCAGAAGTGCCTGTTCCATAAAGCTCTTCTTTGGTTAGCCCTTCATGAAAAGGCAAGTATCTCATAAAATACGTCAATGGAGTAGCTCTGCGAATAGCAACTGTCGTCAACATAAAATGACCAGCTTCTTGATCTGTTTTATTATTGACTTTTACTAATTCGTTTAGCTGAACCGCCGAGCCAGGTCCTTCTATATAATAAGGAATTGGCACAAGTATTCCTAAAAGAATCACGACAATTAGTAAAATAAACAGGTCTTTCCGTTTCTTTTTTCCCTTAGCGTTCATTCCATTCACCCTCTGTATGCATAAATTTATCCATCATTTGCGTTTATTTTTGGTATTTTATTTTTATGGCTTCATTAACACCCGCTGGAACAAGACTAGAAACATCTCCTCCGAACATCGCTACTTCTTTAATTAAGCTTGAACTTAAGAAACGGTATTTCTCATTTGACATTAAAAACATCGTTTCAATATCCTTATGTTGAATTTTATTCATTGTTGCAATCGTCGATTCATACTCAAAGTCCGCATTGTTCCGCAATCCTCTTAATAAAGTTACCGCACCGATTTTCTTTGCTAGATTAACTGTTAGCCCACCACTATGCTCGGTTACACTGACATTTTCAATGTGTTCGACTGCTTTTTTTATAAACGTGATTTTTTCTTCTAAAGAAAACAATGCATTTTTAGTTGAATTAGTTGCAACGGCTATTACAACTTGATCAAATAACTTTGACGCTCTTTCGACAGTGTCTAAATGACCATTGGTAAAAGGGTCAAAACTCCCGGGAAACAAAGCTATTTTATCCATTTGTTTCCTCCTCTTCACTGTTATATTCATACATAACAATCTGACTTGCTCCATAAAATTCTTGTCTAAAAACAGTTGCTGCTCCAATAACCTCTTTCAATTGTGTACGTTTATCTAACTCACAAATGATAATCGCTTTATCATTTAATAATTCAGAATCAATTATTTTTTCAATTTGCTTTTCAATTTCTTGCTTAGCGTATGGAGGATCTAAAAATAAAAGATCGAATTTTTTATTTCCTTTTAATAATGTAATTGCACGATTGGCATCGTTACGATAAACATCAAATTTGTCCGCTTCTTTTGTTACACTAATATTTTCTTTGATTGTTTTAATAGCTAGCGGATCTTGATCAATTAACACTGCTTTTTCCATCCCACGAGAAACAGCTTCGATAGCCAATCCGCCACTTCCAGCAAATAAATCCAAACAAACTCCGCCGTCAAAATAAGGACCAATGATATTAAAGATAGATTCTTTCACTTTATCCGTCGTTGGTCTCGTATTGTTTCCAGGAACAGCCTTTAATTTTCTGCCTCCGTATTCACCTGTAATAATTCGCATCTTTAAACTTCCTTTCGTTTTTCAATTTACCGATTTAAACAGAAACATCTTCCATAAAACTAAATGCTAAACAAACCGATGTATCTATCGATTTGTTTAGCATTTATGATTAAAAAACGGTTTCTTTAGAATCGCTATCTTCACTCTGCTCTTTACTAGCACTTTTGTTTTCTTTTCCAAAAAAATCTTTAAAATCCAAATTAATAAAGGGTCTGTATGACAATTCTACTTTTCGAACAAAATGAAGTTCTGCTAGCTTTTTTTGTGTCATTTCTACATCCGCTTGATTAATATACATCACAACATATTTCATTCTCCGAGAAGCATAATGAATCAACCCAAAACGTTTAAGTGTTTTAAAGTGTCTTAGACTGTATACCCAAACAATGATTCCTTGTCTTTCATTTGTGGCTAACTCCATATCTTCCCTCCTCTTTTATTAAACTTTTATTCTTTAGACTAAACCTATTTTTTAATGAAGAATGAGTAAGATATCCTCATCACGATACGCTATGCCAATCTCTACCATTTTTTCATCCATTAGAAAATTCCGTTCAGTTTCAAGTGTGAACCAATTTGTTACCAACCAAGTCATATCCGTTTTCTGATTTGAATACAAAACCCGAACTTCATTTAGTTTCAAATCGGTTTCTTGTAAAGTGAGTTCTATTTGGTCACTAGTGAGCGATTGAATCTCTTGATCTACTTTATCTTGATTAGGTGCACGTTCATCTTCAAGGATAAATGTTTCAATAGAAGCAGAATCACTCGTTTCAGGTTCACTAGAACTTGTCGATTCAGCAGAGTTGCTTTCTTCTGTTTGACGAGACAGCTGCGCTTCATGATCAACAAAGATGTTTTGAGCAACTTCAGATAAAGCATCACTTTGACTCAAAGCAGGCAGCTCATACCTTTGACGCAAGATATTTACTATCTCATATACTTGATTTTTATTGGCTTCACTAATTGCTTGTTGCTTTGCTTCATCCATTTTAATAGCAGCGTTTTTACTGGCTACAGAACCATTATCATATACGCCTAACTGAAGTAAAGATGCAGCATCCAAATAGCGAACTGCAGTAATATTGTTTGTCGAACGATCCATCATTAATACCGCAAATGTTTGATTATCAAAAGCAATGAGCGGTCGATAGTTCAAATCTCTTTCTGTTAATTCCAAAGTCACTTGCTCATCTTGGCTCTCTACAGTATAAGTTGGATAAAAACTAGCAATTTGAAATACCTCTGTAATAGACATGCCAATTTTAAAGGGCGCAACATCTAAATTAGATCCCAATGCAAATAAATTCGTGATTACGCCGTTTTTTACTCCTAATTGAATATAGTCCGTTTCATCTTCCCCAAAAATCCACTGTTCCTCATCGTAACTAGTCGGATCTTTTCGACTTGGCTCACCAAACTTTCCGGTGAAATTTTCGACTTTTTGCCCTATATAACTGCCTAAACCTGAAATTGGCAGTTGTTCAGGCTTTAAATCCGTTGTTTGATAGTCAAAAGAATCCGATTGAATCGATTCACTTTCTTCTTTTGGCGTGATAATATCAGCTGGATTTTTGGAAATAATTTCTGGTAGCCAGTAAGTGGCACACAGCATAATAATAACCAAAGGCAAGGCTCTTAAAAAGGTCTTCACTCATTTAGCCTCCTCAATTTGGTAGCTAAAGTATTCTAAACTACAATTTCTTCTATTTTAACAAGTCAGCTTTTATAGTCCATTAGTCTACTTAAGATTTATTTAACTTTTATCTCAATTAATAAATCTCCTGTTTCAATAACATCATCATTAGTAACGTAAATTTGATCAATGATTCCTTCCACATTTGCTTTAATAGTTGTTTCCATTTTCATGGCTTCCGTTATAATGATTGGTTGTCCCAGAGTTACTCGTTCTCCTTTTTGAACTAATACATCTAAGACAGAACCTGGCATAGTAGCACCAACATGTTCTTTATTAGTCGGCTCTGCTTTTTTACGAACAGCTTTTGTACTTGTAATACTGTAATCTTTTACGACTACTTCTCTACCCTGGCCGTTTAAATCGAAGTACAAAATACGCATACCTTCAGAATTAGGTTCGCCTATTTGATTCAGTTTTATAATCAAGGTTTTTCCTTTTTCAATTTGTACTTCGATCGATTCACCCGTACGCATACCGTGGAAAAATGTCATCGTATCTAACAATGTTACCTCACCAAAAGTTTCAAGATTGTTTCGATACTCCAAGAATACTTGCGGATACATGATGTAACTAAGAACATCTTCTTCTGTTGGCTCTGCTTCTATTTTTTCAGCTAATTCTTTTTTAACCTCATTAAAATCAACTGGTTTAGCTAAACTACCAGGACGAACGGTGATGGGCTCTTTGCCTTTTAAAACAATGCGTTGCAGTTTTTCAGGAAAACCGCCTGTCGGTTGACCTAAGTCTCCCATAAATAAACTGATAACCGATTCAGGGAAATCAATAGTCATGCCTTTTTCATAAACATCTTCTTCTGAAAGTTTGTTTTGAACCATAAACAAGGCCATGTCTCCAACGACTTTTGATGAAGGCGTTACTTTAACGATATCGCCAAACATTTTATTAACCGTCGCATACATCCCTTTGATTTCATCCCATTGTTCAGCTAGACCGATGGCTTTAGCTTGTTGTTGTAGATTAGTGTATTGTCCACCTGGCATCTCATGTTGATAGACTTCAGTCGAAGGTGCACTGATACCTACTTCAAAATCACTGTAAAGCGAACGAACATCTTCCCAGTAGTGATTGATTTGTTGAACATTATTAATGTTGATATCAGGAGCTCTATCCGCATTTAGCAATGCATAATACAAACTATTCATGCTAGGTTGGCTAGTTGCTCCACTCATAGCACTCATAGCCACATCTACAATGTCCACACCAGCTTTTACAGCTGCCGCATAGGTAAAGATACCATTTCCACTCGTATCATGCGTATGCAAGTGAATTGGGACATTTACTGTCTCTTTTAATTCACTAATCAGTCGATAAGCAGCTTGAGGCATTAATATTCCTGACATATCTTTTACTGCAATAATATGAGCTCCTTGGTTTTCCAATTCTTTGGCCATATCTTTGTAGTATTCTACTGTATATTTGTCTCTTGAAGGGTCATTGATGTCTCCAGTATAGCAAATAGTTGCTTCAGCAATCTTGCCATTGTCACGAACACTTTGAATGCTTTTTTCCATTTGTTGAATCCAGTTCAAACTGTCAAAAATACGGAATACATCTATGCCATTTTGAGCTGCTTTTTGGATAAATGCTTCAATAACATTATCTGGATAATTCTGGTATCCAACCGCATTTGAGCCTCTAAACAACATTTGAAATAACGTGTTCGGCATTTTTTTACGCAATTTTTCTAATCTTTCCCACGGATCTTCATTTAAAAAACGGTAAGCTACGTCGAAAGTCGCTCCACCCCACATCTCTGAAGAAAATAATTGTGGAATTCCTTTTTGCGTCTCTTCAGCAATGTTTAAGAAGTCTTGTGTTCGCACACGAGTAGCTAATAAACTCTGATGAGCATCTCTGAACGTCGTATCCGTCAACAACACTTCATTCTTGCTTTTGATCCACTCGACTACTGCATCTGCACCATTTTTATCTAGTATATTTTTTGCACTTTCATAATCATTATTTAACAACACTAATTTAGCTGGTTTTCTTGCTGGCTCAAAGAATTTTTTATCTCTTTTTTCAATTCCTGGAAATCCATTGACAGTAATATTTCCAATATAATGCATCGTTTTATTTCCACGGTCTCTAACCTTAGAAAACTTAAACAACTCAGGTGTAGTATCAATAAAAGTTGTTTTGGCTTGCCCAGATAAGAACACTGGATGAGAAATTACATTTTGCATGAATGGAATATTCGTTTTCACACCACGAATACGGAATTCTTTTAATGAACGAGCCATTTTTTGAACAGCTAATTCAAATGTTGATGCTTGGACACAAAGTTTAACCAGCAACGAATCAAAGAAAGGCGTTACAACAGTTCCCTGAAATCCATTTCCTGAATCCAAACGAATACCAAATCCACCTGGAGAACGGTACGTATTGATTTTACCTGTATCTGGCAGGAAATTATTCATAGGGTCTTCAGTTGTGATACGACATTGGATGGCTGCGCCGATTAACGGAATATCCTTTTGTTGTGGGATATGAATATCTTTGTGCAAGTCTTTGCCTTGAGCGATTAATATTTGTGCTTGAACGATATCGATTCCAGTGATCATTTCAGTAATCGTGTGTTCAACTTGAACACGAGGATTCACTTCAATAAAGTAAAAGTTTTCGCCTTCTAATAGAAACTCGACAGTTCCAGCATTTACATACCCAACATGCTCCATCAATTGAACAGCTGATTCACACATTTTCATTCTTAGTTCATCTGAAATAGAAACACACGGTGCTACCTCAACAACTTTTTGATGACGACGTTGCACAGAACAATCTCTTTCATATAAATGAACGATATTGCCGTGAGTATCTCCTAAAATTTGAACTTCGATATGTTTTGGATCTTGTATATAACGTTCGACATAAATCTCACCACTACCAAATGCAGCTTTAGCTTCACTTTGTGCTCTTTCAAAACTATCTTTCACATCAGCTTCTGTTTTGGCAACACGCATTCCGCGTCCGCCTCCACCAAGAGCCGCTTTGATAATAATAGGATATCCGTATTGTTTTCCAAAGGCTTTAACACCTTCTAAATCAGCCACAGGACCATCCGACCCTGGAATAGATTGAATTCCAGCCGCAATAGCTGCTTCTTTAGCTTTTATTTTATCTCCGAAAATATCTAAATGATGCAATTTTGGACCAATAAAAATAATGCCTTCTTCTTCACAACGTCTAGCAAAATCAATGTTTTCAGATAAAAAACCGTATCCTGGATGAATGGCATCTGCTCCTGAATCTTTTGCGATACGAATCAAGTCTTCAATGTCTAAATAAGCATCGATTGGTTTCTTTCCTTTTCCTACTAAATAAGCTTCATCGGCTTTAAAACGATGAACGGCACCTTCATCTTCTTGTGCATAGACTGCTACCGTTTCAATTGTTAATTCTGTTAAAGCTCTAAAAATACGAATCGCGATTTCACCGCGGTTAGCTACTAATACTTTTTTCACTTTCTCACTCCTAATCCTTGTATTTCATTACCCGCTTAACAGGCTTTTTAAGCTTATTTACATTTAAGAAAATTGACACACTAACTATTTTTTAACGTTATTTTATTTAGATTGCTTTCTTTCTAACTCTTGTTGCCTATTCTTTTTATCTATTGCACTTACGTTTAGTACTAAGCCAATTGAAATAGTCAATACAATCGTACTTGACCCTCCATAACTAATGAATGGAAAAGTCACTCCCGTTATGGGCATCAAGCCGATAACTCCGCCTAAATTGACTAATCCTTGAACTAATAACATAGTAGCAATTCCAATACAAATAAGCGATCCAAAAGAATCTTTTGCACGAATACCGACTAGATAAATACGTAGAATCAATAATCCGAATAACCCAACAATAAGGAAAACACCAAATAATCCTAATTCTTCTCCAATGATAGACATAATAAAATCTGTATAGGGTTCTGGCAAATAACCAGTTTTTTGAATACTTTCCCCTATTCCTACTCCAAAAATACCCCCGCGCTTTAATGCATAATAAGAATTGACTAATTGAAGCCCAGCACTTTCCGAAACAGCAAAGGGATCCCAAAAAGCTAAAAAGCGATCGTATTGATACTCTTCAAGGAATGGTAAACTCATTCCAAATACACGCACAAGCCCAAGTATTCCTCCAATTAAAGCCACTCCTACTGTTCCAACAGCAGCTGCTAATTTTGTAGAAACCCCACTTGCTAAAATCATAATCGTTCCAGTAACGAGTAAAATAGCTGCCCCACCTACATCGGGTTGCAAAATAATTAACAATATATAAAAACCAAACAGTGTTAACGGTGGTGTTACCGTTTCTTTAAAGTTGTGTACTAGCTGATTTTGCTTTTTAGAAAAAATATAAGCAAAATACCAAATAACAACTATCTTTGCAAATTCAGCTGGTTGAAAACCAAACCCCAAAATATAAATCCAACCTTTTGCTCCTTTTGTTACTGTACCAAAGAAAAACAAGTAGACCAACAGCAGTGCAATAACCCCACTAGCAACAATTAAAAAACGTTTATTTTTTAATAGCTTATATTTGAATAAAAAAACAAACAAGCATGTAATTAAACCCAACACAACAAAGAAGGCTTGTCTAGTAAAATAATATTGAGAATTATTGTATTGATTTATAGCAATATAACTACTAGCACTGTATACCATCAAAATCCCTATGATAGATAAAACTAAATAAGGGATGAAAATATAGTAATCAAGATATTTAAATTTTTTCATATTTGCGGCTAAAAGAAGCCTTTAGCCTCCCTTATTCTTTGATTTTATTCATGTATTGGTTACACACTAAGTTATTCGTAACCCATGAAAATTTCTGCAACACTGTTATTATAGCAACAAAATATCTATCCAACAATAACAAAGGGTGCTAATTTAACCTAATGGCCTATTTAATGGAGAATTCCGATAAAAAAGGCTCTATACTTTTTAGTGTGGATAGATGAATTTAGTTCATGCTTAACACTTCTGGAGGAATAGGATTGCTTGTAGCCCTGTAAAGTATTCAATGTGAATGACACAGATTTAACGCTTTAGCGATTAAGCTGTGTTTGAGGCTTAAGACGGTACCAGGGCTCTTACAAGCAAATCCTGCTATTCTGAAAGAATTTTTTGAAGCAGCCACACTATTTGACGAAGAGCCATAAAAAAAAGACAGTTTTCCAAAAGGGGTTAGCCACTTTTGGAAAACTGTCTTTTAATTTTTAGTTTTGTGAAGCTTTGTTTTTCTTAGCAGATTTTTCACGTTCGTTTTTGTTTAAGACTTGTTTACGTAAACGAACACTTTCAGGTGTAATTTCACAATACTCATCATCACCTAAGAATTCTAATGATTCTTCAAGTGTTAAATGACGAGGTGCTTTGATTACGTTAGTTTGGTCTTTATTAGCAGAACGGACGTTAGTTTTTTGTTTAGCTTTCGTGATGTTAACAGTAATGTCATTTTCACGAGAGTTTTCTCCAACGATCATTCCTTCATAAATTTCAGTAGATGGTTCAATGAAGATCGTTCCACGGTCTTCAACACCCATGATACCGTAAGTTGTAGTTTTACCCGTTTCAGTTGAAACTAAAGCTCCATTACGACGGCCACCAATTTTAACTTTTAAACGTGGCAAGTATTGATCAAATGTGTGGTTCATGATTCCGTATCCGCGAGTCATTGAAAGGAATTCAGTAGAATATCCGATTAATCCACGAGCTGGTGCTAAGAATGTCAATTTAACTTGGCCATTCCCATTATTAACCATGTCTGTCATTTCACCTTTACGAGCGCTTAAAGATTCAATAATTGAACCCATGTATTCTTCTGGAGTATCAATTTGAACTAATTCAAACGGTTCACATTGAACACCATTAAAGTCTTTTAAGATAACTTCTGGACGAGAAACTTGCAATTCGTAACCTTCACGACGCATGTTTTCAATAAGGATTGCTAAATGCAATTCTCCACGACCTGAAACGATCCATGCATCTGGAGAATCAGTAGGATCAATACGTAATGAAACATCGGTATGCAATTCTGACATTAAACGTTCTTCAATTTTACGTGAAGTTACCCATTTACCTTCGCGACCTGCGAAAGGAGAATTGTTTACTAAGAAAGTCATTTGTAATGTTGGTTCGTCAATATGAAGAATTGGTAATGGATCAACGTGGTCAACTGGTGTAACCGTTTCTCCAACAAAGATATCTTCCATACCTGAAACAGCAATTAAATCTCCTGCTTTAGCTTCTTGAATTTCGATACGATCTAATCCAAAGAATCCGAAAAGTTTTGTTACACGGAAGTTTTTAGTTGATCCGTCTAATTTACTCAATGTTACAGAATCTCCAACTTTGATTGTTCCACGGAATACACGTCCGATACCAATACGTCCAACATAGTCATTATAATCTAATAATGATACTTGGAATTGTAAAGGCTCTTCAGAATTATCGATTGGAGCTGGGATTTCTTTAATAATTGTATCAAAGATGTAATCCATTGTTGGTTCTTGATCATTTTTGTCATCTGATAAACTAGTTGTTCCGTTCATTGCTGAAGCGTAAATAACTGGGAAATCTAATTGATCATCATTTGCACCTAATTCAATAAATAATTCTAACACTTCGTCAACTACTTCTGCAGGACGAGCTGAATCTTTATCGATTTTATTTACAACAACGATAGGAACAACATTTTGTTCCAAAGCTTTTTTCAATACAAAACGTGTTTGAGGCATTGTTCCTTCATAAGAATCGACAACTAAAACTACACCATCAACCATTTTCATAATACGTTCAACTTCTCCACCAAAGTCAGCATGTCCTGGTGTGTCCAAGATGTTGATATTAGTGTCTTTGTATTTAACAGCTGTGTTTTTAGCTAAAATTGTAATTCCACGTTCTTGTTCGATTGCATTTGAATCCATTGCACGTTCACCCATTTGATTACGTGCATCTAATGTATCTGATTGTTTTAATAGCTCATCAACTAGTGTTGTTTTACCATGGTCGACATGGGCAATTATGGCTACGTTTCTAAGGTTTTCTCTTCTTTTCATTAATGTATTCCTCCAAGATTCTTCTTATTATTTCAATGCTACTGAATCGCTATCTACGAATAAAAAAATTGTTCAATACTTTTCTGCACTTGAACTATCCATAAGTTTTTTGCAATTCTTTGATGAAAACGCATTGAAAACTTATGAAGACAACTATCAACTTGTCTATTCTAACACTTAAATATCCATTTGAAAAGAAAAAAGACGGGATAACTGCAACTTTTTTACTGAAAGCGATTTATTCATTAAGTAATTCACATATAACTTTTCCCATTTGAATTTAACAAATCAACGATTTCCTGATGTGCTGTAGGAGTGGCAACTAATGAAGGGTTTTTTTGCAATAAATCGATTTTATCCCCATTTAACTTTGTGTAAACCAATCCTACCTCTTCAGCAATTACTTTACCAGCAGCGATATCCCACGGAGCTAGCGAGGCTGCCAAGTACGCGACTAAACGTCCTGAAGCAACATGAACTGTTTCGATACCAGCTGAACCGATTAATCGCACACCTGAACTTGCTCTACCAACAGTTCTAGCCAAACCTGTTTCTTCTGACATAAGGGCACTGCTGATAGCCACAAGTCCTTCTTTTAAAGAAGTATCTTTAATAGGAGAGAGTTGCTTTCCATTACAGGAAGCTCCTTCACCTACTTGGGCAGCATACAATTTGTCTTGCATTACATCATAGATGTATCCTAACTGACCTTCTCCATTTTCATAAACGGCTATCATAATAGCAAAGTCATCCTGTTGTTTGATAAAATTCAGTGTCCCATCGATAGGATCAATAATCCATACTACTCCATCTAAACTATGAACAGCATCTCCAAAGCCTTCTTCTCCCAAAATCCGTTCTCCAGGAAAAAAATGATGAATCTTTTCAATAAAGTGTTTTTCAATAGCTTTATCCATATTTGTTACTAAATCATTTCGATTTGATTTTTGTTGAATATCTAATTCTGCATCAAATGATTTTTTGATTGTTTCAGCAGCTTCATAAATCCATTCTTTTATCAGTTGATTTCTTTCTTTAAATTGATTCAAAAAATTCACTTCCTATCAAAAGTAATTTGTTTTAGTCTACCAATAAAATCAACTAAAATACAAATAGTCTATCTTTCAATTAAGTGGATTCTCTTTTTTGTAGATGTTTTCGCCTCTTTTACTACCCGGTAAAGAGAGTAATTTGAAAGTGCTTCAAACTTATTGCCCCATCTTTTTTCCTCTCCAATAGCAGGAATAACTTGTTTAAATTTTTTATACTTCATTAAAAATTCTTCTCGGTCAATTTCTTTTTCATAAGCCAATTCTACCATGCGCCAAATATTTACTACACTTTCCATTTGTTCTTTTGTCCAATCATAATCAATTGGATAACTATAATTTTTATCCATTTTACCCTCCATATTTTAGCCTTGTTCTATCCAATCCAACTGAGTTCTAATTTCTTTAGCAATTGTCAGCAAGTCTTTTTGCTCTGTATCAGAAAAGTTCAACCCAACAAGTTGTCTTATTCCACTTTCTCCCAATAATACAGGCACTGATAATGGGATATCTTTCATTTCTCCAATATCCATAAGATGAACAAGAGGAACCACTGCTTTTTCATTAGTTAAAATGAATTGTACTAATTTAAGCACTGCGGTCGCAGTTGTCACTGTTAATTCACTATTCTCGTTCGTTAGATTCTGTTTATTTAGTTTTTCTTCAATCTCAAACATATTTTCTTGACTGATAGCAATACTTGGGTCCATGATTAAACCTAGCAATGAATTCCCACCAATGCTGGAACGACTCCAAGCTGCAATTTTTTGCGTAGGTTTTCTTCCTCCAATAATATACCCTTTTACATCACAAAAAGAAACTTCTAATGTATCACTCAATAATTTTTGAAAATAAACCGTATCGATGTAAGTCCCTATTCCAAATATTTTGGATTTAGGCAAGCCGGAAAATTTCCATACTAAATATGTAAATAAATCATTCATCTCATTTGCTACTAAAAAAAGTCCATTAAACCCTGAAGCCATTATTCGATTAACTATTTTACGCACCAACAATATGTTTCTTCTAATATACTCAGATTCCGGTTCATTTTCAAGTCGTGTCTCTCTAGCCGTTAAAATCAGCATTTTAGCTTCTGAAAAATCTTTCTCAGTAGCAATTTTCAGTTTGTTCGTAGAAAACAATTCAGAAACATAGTGCAAATCATCGACTTTGTCATCTTGTTGAGATGAAGAAGGAAACAAATAAATTTCTTCCAATTGTAAAGCGGTCATACTTAGCAAACAAAGCTGATATGCAGTATCATCCGATCCCACTACTATTATTTTTCCATCACTTTTCATCTTTACTCCCCCAGTGCCTTGCTTCGTTTTAGTTGTTTAGCGAGCTTTATTAACTAGTATACCAAAATACATCATTCAAGTGGCAATAAGATACCTACTGTTTTTTAGAAATTAAAAAGAGCTTCTCACTCTAAAATAGAATGAGAAGCTCTTTTTCAGTATGGACACATCCTAATTGGAACAATTAAGATAACTATCTAAAAGTAGATTTTTGATTAAGCGTGAATTGGAAGACCCAATGCTAATTCAGCAGCATCCATAGAAACTTCAGCTAATGATGGGTGTGCATGAATAGTTGAAGCAATATCTTCTGCAACCATTCCTGATTCAACTGCTAAAGCAAGTTCAGCAATTACATCACTAGCACTCACACCAGCGATTTGAGCTCCTACAATAATACCTTCATCTTTAGTAGTTACTAAACGAACAAATCCTTCAGTAGCATTTAAAGACAATGCACGTCCATTACCAGCTAATGGGAATTTAGATGTTTTCACATCTAATCCTTTTTCTTTAGCTTCTGCAGCTGTATAACCAACAACTGCTAGTTCAGGATCTGTAAAAGCAACAGCAGGCATAGCTCTGTAATCTATCGCAACTTTTTTGCCAGAAATAGCTTCTGCAGCAATTTTAGCTTCGTAACTAGCTTTATGAGCTAAAGCTGCTCCTGGAGTGATATCTCCAATTGCATAAATATTCTTAACGTTTGTACGACCTTGAGCGTCAACTTTAACAAGTCCACGTTCATTCATTTCAACACCCGTTGATTCTAAACCAAGTTCATCTGTATTTGGACGACGACCAACTGTTACCATTACATAATCAGCTTCAATTGTTTTTTCTTCGCCTTTCACTTCATAAGTGACAGATACGCCATTTTCAGTTTCAACGGCTTCTTTAGCCATTGCATTGTTTTCAATCGTAACATTTTTCTTTTTAAAGTTATCTGTTACTAATTTAACCATGTCTTTTTCGAATGTTGGTAAAATAGATGGTGCAAATTCAAGAATCGTTACTTCTGCTCCTAAGTTTGCGTAAGCTCCAGCTAATTCACTACCAATATATCCGCCACCAACTACAACAAGTTTTTTAGGAACTTCTGGTAAAGCCAATCCACCAGTTGAGTCAATCACACGTTTACCAAATTTGAAACCTTTGATTTCAATTGGACGACTACCAGTTGCAACAATTGCATTGTTAAATGAATACGTTTGTGCAGCTACTTCAGTCATTACACGTAAAGTATGTTCATCGTTGAAGTAAGCTTCACCACGAAGAATTTCTACTTTATTTTTTTTCAATAAACCTTCAACACCTTTAGTTAAAGATGCTACAACTTTATTGTTTTTCCACTCTTGAGTTTTAGCAAAATCAAGAACCACGTTTTCAGCAGTTACTCCAAAAACAGAAGAATCTAAGGCGTCTTGATAGTGGTGTCCAGCACTGATAAGTGCTTTAGAAGGAATACATCCAACGTTAAGACAAACGCCACCAATATACTCTTTTTCTATGATGGCAACCTTTTGTCCCATTTGAGCAGCACGAATAGCTGCTACATAACCTCCGGGACCTGAACCAATAACAACTGTGTCTAACTCTATTGCGAAATCTCCTACTACCATTTAACCTTCACCTTACCCTTCCATTAACAATAATTCTGGATCAGCAAGCAATGTTTTCAATTCATTCATTGCTTTTTGTGCAGTTGCTCCATCAATGATACGGTGGTCGAAACTCAATGACAATTGCATAATTGGTGCTACAACAATTTCGTCATCTGCGTTAACAACAGCTTTTTTAGCGATACGGCCTACACCTAAAATAGCAACTTCAGGGTAGTTGATTACTGGAGTGAACCAACCTCCACCGATTGAACCGATGTTACTGATTGAAATTGAACCGTTACTCATTTCGTTAGCTGCTAATTTACCTTCTGTAGCTTTACCAGAAAGTTCAGTAATTTCACCTGCAATAGAGAAAATACTCTTAGCGTCAGCGTCTTTGATAACTGGTACAAATAATCCACGATCAGTGTCAGTAGCGATACCAATGTTGAAGTAGTGTTTGTAAACAATTTCGTTAGTTGAATCATCAATTGATGCATTCAATGCTGGGTATTTACGTAATACTGAAACGATTGCTTTAACAACGTAAGGCAAGAATGTTAATTTAACACCTTTGCTTGCTGCAATATCTTTAAAGTGCTTACGGTGAGCCATCAATTTAGTTGAATCTACTTCGTCGAACAAAGTAACATGTGGAGCAGTTGCTTTACTGTTTACCATTGCTTTAGCGATTGCTTTACGCATTGGTGTCATTGCTTCACGAGTTTCAAGTTCAGCTTGGTTAGATTTGAATGCTTTAGCTGGAGCTGCTTCTTTCTTAGCTGCTGGAGCTTTCGTTTCAGGAGCTTTTTCAACTGATGCAGTTGTCGTTGGTGCAGCTGTTGGAGCTTCTCCACCATTTTTCTTGAAGTTTTCAATATCTTCTTTAGTTGTGCGACCATTTTTACCAGTAGCTGTAACTTGAGTGATATCTACGTTGTTTTCACGAGCAAATTGACGAACAGACGGCATTGCTAAAACATTTTTGTTTGAAGTTGCTGCTGGTGTTGCTGCAGATGTTGAAGTTTCAGCTGCAGGAGCTTCTTGAGCAACGGGTGCTGCTGAACCTTTAGGATTGTGTTCTGGAGAATCGATTTCAATCAATACTTGACCTACTAATGCGACTGTTCCTTCTTCAACCATAATTTTTTTGATTGTTCCAGAAACTGGAGTTGCAATTTCTTCTACAGATTTATCGTTTTGGATTTCTGCAACAGAATCTTCTTCATTAACAGTATCGCCTTCAGCTACTAACCATTTTACGATTTCGCCTTCAGCCATTCCTTCTCCAACATCTGGCATTTTGAATTGGAAGAATGAAGTTCCTGATGAAGCTGGTGCTGCAGGTTCTGGAGTAGATGCAGCTGGTGCTGCTTCTTCTTCATCTTCATATCCTGGTGCATCAATTTCAATAATCACTTGCCCAACTGTTGCTACAGTTCCTTCTTCAACCATAATTTTTTTTACGGTTCCAGAAACTGGAGTTGCAATTTCTTCTACAGATTTGTCGTTTTGGATTTCAACAATTGAATCTTCTTCTTCAATTGTATCGCCTTCAGCTACTAACCATTTTACGATTTCGCCTTCAGCCATTCCTTCTCCAACGTCTGGTAATTTAAATTTAAATGACATGTTATTTTTCTTCCCTTCTTTGTTTAGCTATTCTTTTAGAAATATCATCTCAGTTTTAACACTATAAGAAACAAATGCAATAGACTTTAATAGGTTATCGCATTTGCCATTTCATTTATTATGAATAGATTAGAAATTGTATGTGTCTCTTACTTTGTCAGCAATATCAGTTGCATTTGGCAACCAAGCACTTTCTGCTAAACCAAATGGGAAAACTGTATCTGGAGCTGCTACACGTCCGATTGGAGCTTGTAACGAAAGGATCGCACGTTCAGAGATTTCTGACATAACCATTGCACCAACACCTGCTTGACGTTGTGCTTCTTGAACAACTACAACACGTCCAGTTTTTTCAACTGAATCGATAATCGTTTCAATATCTAATGGAGAAATGGTTCTTAAATCAACGATTTCTACTGAGATACCTTCTTTTTCTAATTCAGCAGCAGCTTTGATAGCTTCACGTACCATCGCACCGTATGTGATAACAGAAACGTCTGTACCTTCACGAGTAATTGCCGCTTTTCCTAGAGGAATTGTATAAGACTCTTCAGGAACTTCATCACGGAATGAACGGTATAATTTCATATGTTCTATGAATACTACTGGATCATTGTCACGGATTGAAGCAATCAATAAACCTTTTGCGTCGTATGGGTTAGACGGAACAACTACTTTGATACCAGGAGATTGAGTAATCAAACCTTCAAGGTTATCTGAGTGCATTTCTGGAGTGTGAACCCCACCACCAAATGGCATACGAATAGTAATAGGCATTGTGCGAGTGCTACTCATACGGTAACGAGTACGCGCTGCTTGTCCTACGATTGAATCTAATACTTCAAATAAGAAACCGATAAATTGGATTTCTGGAACTGGACGGAAACCTTGGAAAGCAAGTCCGATAGCCAATCCACCAATACCTGATTCAGCAAGTGGTGTGTCTGAAACACGTACTTCGCCGTATTTTTCTTGAAGACCAGCAGTTGCACGGAATACTCCACCGTTTTTACCTACATCTTCACCGAAAATCAGAATATCTTGATCGCGTTCCATTTCTTGGTCTAGCGCTTCAGTGATCGCTTCGATCATTGTTTTTTGTGCCATGTTTATTTACTCTCCTTTGCTTCGAAAGTTGCAATTTGTTCTGCGATAACTTGAGTTGGTGTTTCATACATATTTTTCAAGAAATCAGAAACTTTTTGTTTTGGTGCTTGGTCAGCTTCTTTAACAGATGCTTTAATATCTTCTTTAGTTTTTTCAATTAATTCATTTTCTTTTTCTTCAGACCATAAACCTTTTTCAGTTAAGAAGTTACGGAAACGAATCAATGGATCGCGTTGTTCCCAGTAGTCAAAACTGTCTTTGTCACGGTAACGTGTTGGATCATCACCTGATGTTGAGTGAGGACCAAAACGAGAAGTAATTGTTTCAATCAATACAGGACCATTTCCAGCTAAAGCCCATTCTCTTGCTTGTTTAGTAACAGCATAAACAGCTAAAGCGTCCATACCATCTACTTGAACTCCTGGGATACCAGCAGCAACAGCTTTTTGAGCCAATGTTGTAGCAGCTGTTTGTTTGTGACGAGGTGTTGAGATTGCATAGCCGTTGTTTTGAACAAAGAATACTACAGGAGCTTTATAAGCACCAGCATAGTTCAAACCTTCGTAGAAATCTCCTTGAGACGAACCGCCATCACCAGTATAAGTGAAAGCAACGTTTTGTTTGCCACGTATTTTCAAACCAACACCCACACCCATTGCTTGGATAATTTGAGCTCCAATAATGATTTGTGGTGGTACAGCATTTAAATCAGCTGGGTATTCATTTCCTACAGAATGTCCACGAGACCATAAAAAGGCTTTTGAAACAGGTAATCCATGTTGGATTAATTGAGGAATATCACGGTATCCTGGTAATAACACATCTTCTTTTACAAATGCGTAATGACTTGCCAATTGAGAAGCTTCTTGTCCAGCTGTTGGCGCGTAGAAACCTAAGCGTCCTTGACGAGCTAAAGCCATTGAACGTTCATGTAAAATTCTAGACCAAACCATTTTTTCCATTAATTCAACTAGTTGATCGTCAGATAGATCAGGCATGATATCTTTATTTACGACTTTACCGTCCTTATCTAAGATTTGTACCATTGGGAAAGCAGCATCAATTGTGCTTAACAATGCTTCAAAATCTACCGGTTGCTTTTTGTTAACCATGTATAACCCATTCCTCTCTCTATAACAAAATTATATTTTCAAAATTCTGTTTTATACGGATTTGAAAACTGTATTACTCAGAATTTTTTACAATCTAAATTTAACACGCTTTCAAACTAGATGCAAGTAAACTAAACATTAGACCACCAAAAATATCCCTATTCTACTGATTTAAGTCTCGCATTTCATTCATACAGGAATCCATATAGTGAAATATTTCACTAGTTGTTTTTTCGAGCACTTTGTTATATAGCACTTTAACTTTAAATTGACTTCTGTAAAAAATGAATAGATTCCCCTTCAAAACTGTTATATAATTTTTCAAAAACTGTATTACTTTTTATTGAAAATTATCTTTATTTTTTTAGATACATCTCTTTTCACAAAATATTTTCTTTGGATTAGCTGTCACCAAATGTTCACTTTTCCGCCACTTTTTGAATTTTCAGCTTTTATTTTTTGTAAATTTTATTCATAACTAAATAAAAAAACAGTATTGTATTTTAAAAAAACAAAAAAAATCCGCTTTTAAACGGATTTTCTTTTCGTACTATTTAAATAACTCCTTGGCTCAACATCGCTTTTGAAACTTTTGTAAATCCAGCAATATTAGCACCTGCTACAAAATCGCCAGGCATATTGTATGCTTCAGCTGTATCTTTTATTTCACTATAGATGTTTTTCATAATTTTTTTCAATTCTTCATCTACTTCTTCAAATGTCCAACTTAGTCTTTGACTATTTTGACTCATTTCTAAAGCTGATACAGCTACTCCACCTGCATTTGCAGCTTTTGCTGGTCCATAAACAATGCCAGCTTTTTGGAATTCTTTGATGGCTTCTAAATTACAAGGCATATTTGCCCCTTCGGCTACTGCCCCAACTCCTTGACTGACCATTTTTTTAGCTGTTGGTCCATCAATTTCATTTTGAGTCGCACATGGAAGTGCTACAGTATATCTTTCTTCTAAGTCCCAAATGCTGCCAGTTTCATATGTGGCATTTGGACGATCTGTTAAATATTCTGAAATTCTTTTTCTGTCGACTTCTTTAATTTTTTTAATAATACTCAAATCAATTCCTTCAGGATCAAAAATGTATCCATCTGAATCCGAACAAGCAATAACTGTACCACCAAATTCTTGTACTTTTTCAATCGCATAGATGGCTACATTTCCACTGCCGGAAACAACAACCTTTTGATTTTTAAAAGATTTTCCAATATCATCTAACATTTCTTTAGTAAAGTACACCAATCCATAACCTGTTGCTTCTGTTCGCGCTAAACTACCACCTAGGAAAAGTGGTTTTCCAGTTAGGATTCCCGCTTGGAAACTATTTAATTTTTTGTATTGACCGAATAAAAAGCCAATTTCACGTGCGCCTACACCAATATCACCAGCTGGCACATCGGTATCTGGCCCGATATAACGTTGCAATTCAGTCATAAAACTTTGACAAAAGCGCATAACTTCATCATCCGATTTTCCTTTTGGATCAAAGTCACTACCGCCTTTTCCTCCACCAATAGGAAGTCCAGTCAGACTGTTTTTGAAAATTTGTTCGAATCCTAAAAATTTTACTATACTTTGCGTTACTGATGGATGAAAACGAAGACCGCCTTTATAAGGTCCTATAGCAGAGTTGTATTGTACTCTAAATCCACGATTTACATTCACTACTCCTTGATCATCAACCCAAGGAACTCTAAATTGAATGATTCTTTCTGGCTCTACTAAACGTTCTAAGATATTTTTTTCAATTAGTTCTGGATGTGCTGCGAAGACTGGTTCGATAGTAGCAAAAAAATCTTTTACTGCTTGCAAATATTCGGGTTGATCTGGATCCGCTTCGAAACTTTAGAATAGACTTCATTAACATATTTTGCATCTACCATATTTATCTCCTCTACTTCATTTAAACTATTAGTTTATGCTCACCATACTCATATCGAATACGAAAAAAGTTTTTCTAGTCTTTTATACATCGTGCAAATAGTGCGTTACTGATAAATAAGTAAGATGAAACAAATAATGTTTTTCTTCATTTAGAAACAGACTATCCAAACACTATTAGGAGTGAACATTTATGATTACAATGGAAGATATTATCAAAGAAGGCCATCCAACTTTGAGAATGGTTGCTAAAGAATTAACTTTACCAATCAGTTCTGAAGAAAAGCAACTGGGTGAAGATATGTTGCAATTTCTAAAAAATAGTCAAGACCCTGAAATTGCTGAAAAATACAGCTTACGCGCAGGTGTAGGTCTAGCAGCACCGCAATTAGACATTTCAAAACGAATGATTGCTGTTCATATTCCTGGAATTGAAGAAGGAACTGACGAACCAATTATTAGTACTGTAATGGTTAATCCTAAAATTATCAGCCACTCTGTTCAAAGCGCTTGTTTAACTGAAGGTGAAGGTTGCTTATCTGTGGACCGTGAAGTTCCAGGTTACGTTCCTCGTCACAGTCGTATCACGCTTACTTACTTTGATCTAGCTGGGGAAGCTCATAAAATACGGTTAAAAAATTATCAAGCGATCGTTATTCAACATGAAATCGACCATATCAATGGAATTATGTTTTACGATCACATCAATCAAGAACAGCCATTCAAAATTGACGATGATGTAAAAATCATTTCTTAATACTAAAAGAAGCCATGCCTGATAATAATCACGCATGGCTTCTTTCTATTTATTTATTTGATAGGAGTTACTCACTATAAGTCGCAAACTACTTACAGGTTTTCTCCATTAGATTCGATGACTTTTTTATACCAGTCATAGGAATCTTTCTTACTGCGTTCCATTGTTCCATTACCTTCGTTATCACGGTCGACATAAATCATACCGTAACGTTTTTTCATTTCTCCAGTAGTGAACGAAACGATATCAATAATTCCCCAAGGTGTATACCCCATCAATTCAACACCGTCATGATCTATCGCGATGCCCATTTGTTTGATGTGTTCACGCAAATAAGAGATACGAGCTTCATCATGGATACTGCCGTCTTCTTCAACAGTATCAATCGCACCAAATCCATTTTCCACAATGAACAGTGGAATTTGATAACGATCCCAGAAACGATTCAACGTGTAACGCAAACCTACAGGATCAATCGTCCAACCCCAGTCACTAGCTTTTAGATATGGGTTATCTACTTGATAAGGAATCTTACCATGCACGTTAGCAGCTTCATCATCGTTGTTTTCATCTTTATGATCCACCACATTAGACATATAGTAACTGAACCCTAAATAATCCACTTTACCTTGTGCTAATATTTCAGCGTCAGCTTCTTGAATAGGAATATTCAAGCCATCGCGTTCAAATTCTTTCAGTGTATAGTTTGGATAATACCCACGTACTTGTACATCCGGGAAGAAATAACGCAAATGCATCGATTCTTCAGCTAACATTACATCTTTTGGATGAGCCGTTAACGGATAAACCGGTACATGTGAAACCATCGCTCCAATTTGGAAATCAGGATTGATTTCGCGACCAATTTTCACTGATAGAGCACTTGCTAACAAGACATGGTGCGCTGCAGTGTACATCACTTCTTTAGCGTTTTCGCCTTCTTCAACTTGAACTCCAACGTTTGTCCATAAGAAAATTGGATTTGTATAGTCCATCATGTTATTGATTTCATTAAACGTCATCCAGTATTTCACTTGGTTTTTGTAACGCTCAAAAACAACTTCGGCAAATTTAACAAAGAAATCGACTACTTTACGGTTTCTAAATCCACCATAAGTTTGTGCTAAGTGAAGCGGCATTTCAAAGTGAGTTAGCGTAATGACCGGCTCAATACCATTCTTTAATAATTCATCAAACAAATCATCATAAAATTGAAGTCCAGCTTCATTGGGTTCAGCTTCATCACCTTTCGGGAAAATACGTGTCCAGTTGATAGATGTACGTAAACTGTTCAATCCCATTTCAGCGAACAACGCCACATCTTCTTTATAACGATTGTAAAAATCAATGGCTTCGTGATTCGGATAAAATTTACCTTCCTCAACCGTTGTGGTGATTTCGCGTGGCTTACCAGCTGCACCAGCAGTCATTACATCAGCGACACTTGGACCTTTTCCATCTTGGTCCCAGCCACCCTCGAATTGGTGGGCTGCTAATGCTCCGCCCCATAAGAAATCTTTTGGAAATTTAGACATTTTTATTACCTCCTATTTTTTGATTGTTAATATAGTACCTGTTACTTCTTTTGATACTAAGAACAGACGAGGTCGCACAGTGCGTAGAATTGCAAATTTTTTCGTCTTCCCTATTTCCATTAAAATTATGTGGGTATAATCACATCATAAATTATACCCATATAACTTGTCAATGCCCATATAATTCGAAATATGTTATAATTTTATGAAAAGGAGCCAAAGTGATGAATAAATACCACGATGTCGCAAATAAAATCAATCTGTCTATTCAAGAAAATAATTTAACACGAGGAAACAAACTACCTACTCTCACTGAGTTAGCGAATACATACGAAGTAAGTAAAAATACGGTCATTAAAGCATTGGAAATTTTAGAGACGAATGGCGTTGTCTACCAAGTAAGAGGCAGCGGTACGTATGTGCGGGGTCGTCATCGCAAAGGATTTGTGAATTTAACGGATGTTCAAGGATTTCACAGCATTTTTAGAGAATTCAATTTGTCTTCAGAAGTCATTGAATTAAAAGAAATCGAAGCACCTTCAAATGTCGCAGAAATACTTGAGCTTACAGATCAAGAAACAATCTATTACATTAAACGCGTCCGCTACATCGAATCACGTCCCTTTTGTGTGGAAGAATCCTATTACCTCAAGACGGTCGTGCCTTATTTGAATGAAGAAATTGCCAGCCAATCTATTTTCAACTATTTAACTGAGGACCTAAAAATAAATATTCGTTTTTCAGATTTATTTATGCGTATTGGAAAATTAAATCAAGAAGAAGCAGCATATTTACAGTTGGAAA
Organism: Carnobacterium sp. AT7; assembly: GCF_000171855.1. Taxonomy (NCBI): domain Bacteria; kingdom Bacillati; phylum Bacillota; class Bacilli; order Lactobacillales; family Carnobacteriaceae; genus Carnobacterium; species Carnobacterium sp. AT7. The sequence goes on from NZ_ABHH01000008.1 coordinate 43,322, forward strand.
CACACGACCCTTCTTTAACAATCGAAAGTATCTATTATTTAAGCAGTGGTCGTCCATTCAATTATTCCAACATCAAATACCATTACGAAGAAGCTCAGTTCTTTGTGCAGGGGAATGATTTTTAGATTATTTTCAAACTATCCAAAAGAACAAATACTTTTTTAAAGGAGACAAACTAAATGTCAGAAGAACTCACTCAAGAAATGCAAGATGAACTATATGGCCACATCATCGTTTTGCATAAACCGGTCTTTTATTTCACGGAATGCCTAACAACTTATTCAAAAGAAGATATGATCGCACTAGCTGATGACCTTAACTATAAAGTGCGTCGCAGTAAAACAAAAACCGTCATTGCTGAAGATTTTTTCAAAAAATTATCCTTACGAAGCCAACATCAATTATCTTATCAACCCAAAGAAAATCTTCACCTCTTAAAAGAATTGATGAATGGACCAAAAGAAATCGATTTCCTTCCTTTCTCTCGCAAAAATCCAGAATTATTTGATTTGCTTCATTTCCGTTGGGTATTCTTATTTTATTACGAAGATACCTATACCCTAGTACTGCCAAAAGAGACTAAAGAGATGCTGAAAAGTTTTATTGATGATTCTGATTTTAAAGAAGATCATAAAAGAAAAAGTCTGCTCCGTGGATATGTAGAGGCTTTTATGAACCTGTATGGCGCTTTTGAAACGGACTTTTTCTTGAAAGTATGGAACCAACACAACAAACAGTACCCATTAGACCTTACTGAAGTATTGACTGAATTAATTGGGTTAGCTTGGTTTAATGAACGACTACGTTTTACAGATAACTTAGAATATATTTTTGATAACTATATTTTAGATGAAAATAATGTACCTGACTTCTTGTTGAGTTCTTCACACCACGATTACTATCAACCTACAAAAGCTGATATTACTTATTTTGCTCACCATGAATTTGACGAGCGAACTGTTCAGTATAAAAAAATGAGTCGATTTTTAGCTAAGAAGTTGAATTCACAAAAACTTAAAGATGTCATGGATCTGATTATGATCTATATTAAACTGGATTTAGACATGCAAGGTCTAGTTGGCGAACTAAACAGCCATTTTAGCATTGTTTTTGATAGTGTTGAATACATAGAAGAATTTAGTTCCTTCTACTTGAACTTAAACAACTATTCACGCAAATTATCAAACAAAGGCAATACACCAACAGAAATAGCTAATAATTATAATAGAATATCTTCCGTTCCTAATAATGTGGTTCCTTTCACTAATGAGAACACAGGAAAGCAAGAACCTATCCGAGTAAAAAAAGTTGGCCGAAATAAGCCTTGTCCTTGTGGTAGCGGTAAGAAATACAAACAATGTCACGGAAAGTAACTGATAACAAAGAAAGCCAACAAGCAATTTTCTGCTTGTTGGCTTTTTACATACTAATGCTATTCAAAGTCAGTGTATTTATTATTATTCCCCTTACTTTTACTTACCGGGTATTTATCATTGTTTTTTTTTAATTTTTCATCAATGATCGAATCAATATTTAAATTGAGGTTATCTGCCAACATATAAGAATAAATCAATACATCTGCTAACTCTTCCTTGATCCGTTCTAAGTTAAATTCTTTTACTTCTTCGGCTGATTTCCATTGAAATAATTCAAGTAATTCTGAAGCTTCTAATGAAATAGAGATAGCTAAATCTTTTTCATTATGAAATTGACGCCAATCTCTATCATCTCTGAATTTATTCACCTTTTCCATACTATTTTTCTCATTATCCATCACTTTATTACCCCTTTGCTGCATTTATTAGCGCTTTTTGAAGTTCCTCATCTACCGCGTAAATATATAAACCATTTACTCCTCTTGTTAAAAGCACATTTAATTCGTTTTTTAACAACATATCAGAAAACTGTTCTTTTTTTCCGTTCTTTAATGTTCTTTGACGAGTAGCTTTTTTATTTTGACTGAAACTTCTATCGAATACGATTTCTCCATTTCTATATTTTACAGAAGGACCTATAATCACACCCGCGTAATTTAGGTCAAATCCTTGAATAGTAAATGTAGAACCCACTTCATAAATAGTTTGTTCTTGTTCTGCCCAAGAAAGGTTTCTATTCTTTCTCTTTTGTTCCTTCATTTGAGGCAGTTGCAGATTCCAAGGTAGAGACCAATCCCCTATCTTAACTCTCCAATAATCATCATTTTCTGGTTTCCTCTTATCAACGTACTCCCAATCAAATGTTGCAGTAATTCGGGAAATACCTGAATTTTCATCTTTTGCTTTTTCTTTAATAGCTTCATATAACTCTTTAGGATGATTAAAGATTTTTAAATCATATCCTTTAATATCATTGAGAATAGGATTGATTTTTCTATCATCAATCATCGACCTTATCCAATTAATAGTGCTCTGACTCGCGTTAATCCTCATTTGATTTTCTAAATGGATAAAATTTCCTTTTAAATTTGCCTCATGTTCTAAAGTAAGCAGTTCCTCTTCTTCCCAATATTGTTCAGTAGTAAGAACTTGATTGATATCAAATACCGCTACTACTACTTTTGCTCTATCCATTAAATCATACAGTTGATTCTTTCCTCTATAAGATTGCTTACCTTGTGTCCATAACAAATGAGCCTCATCTACAATAACAACATCTGCTTTTTCCTCTGGAGTATGATTATTGATAAACGTAGTTGGTTTACTGACTAAATTAGGCACTTTCTTAGACGTAATACCTAATTTATTTGCAATTTGTTGATAAACTTTCAACTGTTGCTCATGATTTACCAACAAATAACTATTTGCTTCTTGTAAAACAATATTTTCTGACTCTTCTTGAGCTAGCTGTTTTAATTCGTAAAAGAGACTGCTCATTAAAACTGTTTTGCCTGAACCAGCTTCTCCTGTTACTAAAATCAATTCTCCCGACTGGTTTCTCGTTAAAGCCTCCATAATTTTTAAGATAACTTTATCCTTAGCTTGGATTTGTTCATCACTTAGTTTATGAAATGGCGAAGCTTTAAATAGAGCAGAGTCTTTAATTATTTTTTCAACAGGGAAAAGAGTTTTATTCTTTTTTCTTAGTTTTCTCCAAATATTAGAAAAAATCTCATCTAATTTATCTACCGTATAATACTCTTTTTGTTGATTGGTTCTTCGATTATACACAGATTGAACCGAATCGATACTAGACATATACATCATCAATTTATTTTCAATATCTAATGTCAATGATTTATTAAAATAATCATGGCCTATTATGTACATTTTTGAATTATCCGAATTTGCGAGACTTTCCCAATCTTCCCGTTTTTTGGGATCTTCAATAAGATGTTGTTTGGTTCTTTGTCTTATATCAGAAGTTTCTCCGATATAAACTGAAAATTCGCGACTCTTTTTCTCATCATGAACGATGTAAACCGTGGGATAATCTAATAGGTATTTTGCGTTAGGTCCTACTTCTTGAAGAATTCCACCTTCTAAACTTTTCACTGCTTCATAGCTATAATCTGTTTCATAGATGACTGGATTAGAGATCTTACTCATTTCTTCACATTCCTCTCAAAGCACAAACTTATTACTACAATAACTTTTCTCAGTTTACTCAAATTCTATACTCGCATTTAAATTAATATCATTTTAAAACAAATGATACCTAAACGTTAGTTATCATACTACTCTTCTTCAAGCGCAATCTAACAAACGAATTTCATTATCTTATGCAACAAAATTAATTATCAAACATTAGTTTCGGGTTATATTATTACCATTAAAAGATGAGGGTGCTTTTATGTCAATACTAGAATTAAAATAACCATTAATTTTTTTAACTAATTCAAAACGAGCTTCAAAAAGACTTTCTTTACTAGGTAATTAAACTCAATTTCTTGGTCTGTATAAAAAAAGCTTACTTTATTACCTTATATTACTAGGTTTAAACCCCAATAATCCATCAATAAAAGATGGCATCTCTTGCCGTTCAGTTTTATCTAATTCTTTCCTAGCAGCACACTGAACAGTATCCTATTTTCACTAGACATAAAATCATCATCATAGAGATCTTTACCAAAACTCTTAGGAGCTTTTTTAAAATTACCAGTTAATAACACCTGTGCAAGGTCGTTGTAGTTTTTCGAAAATTTATAGAATTAATCTTTTAAAATCCATTTTCGAAATTTCCTTTCAAGTATGTTGCTACTATTTTACTACAATAATACTAAGAATATATGATTATTTATTTTTTTCTATAAATACTGTATTAATCACACCCTATCTCTACATTGAATCCCATTCTCAAAGATCTCATCTGTATAGTGTTTAATAATAAAGAGATTACTATCTACTTCGATTATTTTATAACCTCTTTGTACAGATTGCATAACAGCACCCTATACTAACTTCTTTATAAAATCTGCCTAACAAAAAAAGGTGAGTCACCACTTTAACATGGTGACTCACCTTTCTATTAAAAACTAAGTGATATCCAATAAAATTATTTAGATACTTTAGATTCTAAACCTTCAGCTTTTAAGAATTCACTAAATGGTACTAATTCTTCAGCTTCATATTTTTCTTTGTAAGCTTTAATTTCTTCAGCACTGTACAATGTAGGGTCTAATTTCAATGTTTCTACTGGAATTGGACGTTCTTTTGTAATTTTAGCATCGATTACTACAGTTTTACCTGCTTTATAAGCTTTAACAGCATCAGCCATTACTTGATCCATGTCTTCAATACGGCTTACTGTGAAACCAACCGCACCTTGTGCATCTCCAATTTTAGCATAGTCTACATCAGTAAATTCAGTACCAAAAGTATTTTTGTTTGTATCTTCATATTTGTTCTTGATGAATCCATATTCAGTGTTTGTGAATACTACGTTGATAACAGGCATGTTGTAACGTACGTTAGTAACAACATCTGGATAGTTCATTGAAAACGCACCATCACCCATTAAGTTAAATGCTTGACGATCAGGATATACGTTCTTAGCAGCAATACCACCAGGAAGTGCAATACCCATAGAAGCAAACAATGGAGAAGTTCTCCACATATTTTTAGGAGTCATGTGTAAGTGACGAATAGATGTTTGAGTTGAGTTACCAACATCAATTGAATAGATTGCATCTTCATCAGCGTATTTGTTGATAGCATTGTATACTTGATAAAGTTGTAATGGACCATTTTCTTTTGTTTCCAACTTAGTCATGTAGTCACGCCAGTTTTGAATATTTTTCAAGTTAGCATTCCACCAAGCTGATTCTTCAACAGGTGCTACTTTTTCTAGTAATGAGTGAACTGCTTCACCAGCATCTCCAAGAATAGCAACATCTGCATTATGACGTTTACCAAGCATTGTTGGGTTGTTATCAATTTGGATGAAGTTTTCAACATTTGCGAAAGTATTTTCTACTTCAGCAAATGGGAAGTTTGAACCAACGAAAAGAACTGTATCTGCTTCTTTAACAGCTTCGTTAGCTGGTTTCCAACCAACACGGTATGTTGAACCAGTTAATCCTTCAAAGTCGTAATCGAAAGTTTCAAAGTTTTTACCAGTTGTAATAACTGGAGCTTTAAGTTTACGAGATAATTCTTGAACTGCTGGACCATGTCCCATAGTTCCGATACCTGCATAAATAACAGCACGTTTAGAATTGTTTAATACTTCAACAGCTGCATCGATATCTGCTTCGTTGATTGCAGAAGAAACGAAATCACGGTAGCTGTGACCAGATGAGTAAAATGCATCATTATCGATTTCATGGTAACCGAAATCACCAGGTACTTCTAATACAGCAACTCCACGTTTAGAGATAGCAGTACGAATTGCGTCATCGATTAATTTTGGTAATTGTTCAGCGTATGCAACACGACGGTTGTATACTGCGATATGATCAAACATTGGATTTTGGTTTAATTCTTGGAATGCATCCATGTTTAATTCTCTTTGTGGACGAGATCCTAAGATAGCTAAAACTGGTGTATTATCCATCGCTGCATCATAAAGACCATTGATTAAGTGAGAAGCACCAGGGCCACCTGATCCAACACAAACACCCAATTTTCCACCGAATTTCCATTGCATTACAGCTGCCATTGCTCCAACTTCTTCATGTTTTACTTGAAGGAATTTGATATCTGTTTCTTTTTGATCACCTAAAGCTTCCATTAAAGGGGCTAAAGTTCCTGAAGGAATTCCATAAATTGTGTCTATTCCCCATCCTGCCATCACTTTTAATGAAGCTGTACTAATGTTAGTTTTGCCTTCTGTCATTTTGATAGTCCTCCTAGATTAATTTCACAAAATTAAATTCAACTCCAATTCTAACACGTTTAAATTAAGAATCAAGGTTTATATCCTCCAAAAGTGCATTTCTGTGAAAAAATGTACAGATTTTTAATTTACTCTAACTAACCTCTCAAAAAACCATCATTTGTTCGTCTATTCTACAATTAAAATAAAAATCGCTTAACTTTGGTGGTTAGAAATTAAGTTCTAATCTGTAAAATAAAAGAACTCATGACTACTCTCTCCTAAACAAAATGCTTTTTCATCTGTAGTTTCTTCTAATTTGGCATTCATTGTGAAAAGGTTTTCATTTAGAGTTACTAACTTAATAGCTATCAAATAGATACTAAACTATGTTCCATTTGACTAATAATTCAAACTTTCAAATTAAGCTCGCATCATCAATACTGATAATGGTTCTTTTTTAAGCAATGCAACGGACACCGCTACTCCGACAGTAAAAAAAAAAATAAACAGACTATTCCTTATTAATTCTGCACCAACTCCTTTAATTATTTTTTAAATTTTAATAAAAAATAAGCCGTTAAAACGTCTTAAGGATACTTTCATACCAACATTTTAACGACTTATTATAAATTGTGTGATGGAGTCTACGGGAATTGAACCCGTATTAACTGGCTGCCAGCCAGTCGTAATCCCATTATACCAAGACCCCAGAGTAAACCGCTGTCAATTAGACATTCTAACAGCTGAACTTTACTCCTTCTATTATATCAAACCTAGTTCTTTCAATGCAATATAAATCCCGTCTTCATTGCAACTTTTTGTTACTTTATCCGCTCTTAATTTCACACTTTCCAAAGCATTTCCCATCGCTACTCCGGTTCCAACTTTTTCAATCATTTCTAAATCGTTTAAACCGTCTCCGAATGCAATCGTATCTTCTACAGAATAACCATTTTCTAATGCTACTCTTAAAACTGTCGCAGCTTTTGAACCATCATGCGGTAGGACATCTACTCCAGATTCATGCCAGCGTACAAAGCGGAATTTCGAAAACTGACCACTTTCATAATATTGTTTTTCATCTTCTCGGTAAAAAATCAAACATTGAACTAACGAATGGTTTAAATAAAAATCTGGTTCGTATTTAGGAACGCCGTATCCGACAGATTTCATGGCCGTCGTTATTTTAACATCAGCTTCCTCGTTTCTTCTTCTTAAGGTATCCGGAGTTTCATAGATGATATTATGGTTATTTGAATCCGCAACTTTTATTAATTTCTCTAATTGAGCGTGATCCAACGGATTTTCATAAACTTGTTTCTTATCCAAATATCCTGCTGCTCCGTTACAAACGATATAGTTGCTAATATCTAACTCATCAATAATTCCCTGTGCCATAAATAAGTTTCTACCGGTAGCAATTGCGACTTCATGGCCATTTTTTTTCAGCTCTTTGATCGCTAATTTAGTACTTTCTGGAATTATTTTTTGGTCATTTACTAAAGTACCATCAATATCAAAAAAAATCATTTTCTTTTGCATATTTAAATTCTTCCCTTCTTATTCATACTTCTAAGCAATTGTACCTTTTTATACTGTGAACTACCAGATAGAAAAAAAACGACTCTATACTTTTTAGTCTAGATAGATGAATTTAGTCTATGCTTAACACTTCTGGAGGAATAGGATTGCTTGTAGCCCTGTAAAGTATTCAATGCGAATTATATCGCTTTAACGCTTTAGCGTTTAAGCGGTGTTTGAGGCTTGAAAGATCTTAAGACTTTAGGCTTAAGACGGTACCAGGGCTCTTACAAGCAAATCCGTCTATTCCGAAAGAATTTTTAGAACCATTCACACTATTTGACGAAGAGCCAAAAAAACAATCTTGAAGACCCAACAGTTAGGGATCTTCAAGATTGTTTTACTACTTACTCAGTCTACTCTTCTTCACTAAATTGGCTATTATAAAGATTTGCATAAAATGCTCCTTTTTCAAGTAGCTCTTCATGTGTTCCTTGTTCAATAATTTCTCCTTGATCCATAACTAAGATCAAATCCGAATCACGTATAGTAGACAAGCGGTGGGCAATGACAAAACTTGTTCTGCCTTCCATTACCTTTTTCATCGCTTTCTGGATCAAACTTTCTAAACGAGTATCTACTGAACTAGTCGCTTCATCTAAAATTAAAATTTTCGGATCAGAAATTACAGCACGTGCGATGGTTAAAAGCTGCTTCTGGCCTAAAGATACGTTAGATGTCTCTTTATTTAGTTTCATATTGTATCCATCTGGTAACGTACGAATAAAATGATCGACATTAGCTGTTTTTGCTGCTTGAATTACTTCTTCATCTGTTGCATCTAATTTACCAAAACGAATATTTTCGGCAATGGTGCCACTATAGACCCAAGCATCTTGCAGAACCATTCCAAATAAAGAACGTACATCTTGTCTCGACATCGATTTGGTATCGATTCCGTCAATTTTGATAGCTCCTTTATCTACATCATAAAAACGCATCAATAAATTGATTAAGGTTGTTTTTCCTGCTCCTGTAGGTCCGACAACAGCTACCGTCTGCCCTTTTTTTACAGAAACATTCAAATCACTGATCAATGTTTTCTCTTTCGCATAACCAAATGCTACATGTTCAAAGTCAACATTTCCTTCTATTAAAGAAGGCAGTGGGCGTTCGGCTTCATTGATTAGTTCTTCTGGTTCATCTAAAATTTCAAAAACGCGGTTTATAGCCGCTGCTGCACTTTGGATAACTCCAGAGAGTTGTGTGATTTGAGAAATAGGCTGGTTAACTTGCCAAATATATTGCGTGAACGCTTGTAAATTTCCAAGAGATAACGTACCTATAATAACTAAGTATCCTCCTCCTATAGCTATTCCAAAATAAGCTACATTGGAAACAAATCCAACTAGTGGACTCATGATTCCCGAAATAAACGCGGCTTTAAAACCATTTTTATTCAACATTTCATTGATTTCTTTAAATTCTTCTAGTTTATCATCTTCTTTCCCATACAACTTGATTTCGGTAAAGCCACTAAAACTTTCTTGCACATGTCCGTTCATAGCTCCTAGCGATTCTTGTTGACCTTTAAAATAAGGTTGAGACTTATTGATTACTGCTTTAGAAATGATAAAAGAAAGCGGGATTGTAGCCATAATGACTAAAGCTAATGGGATAGAAATATAGAGCATCATCACAATGGCAAATAGGATTCCCATAAACGAATTAACCATTTGAACCAGACTTTGTTGCATAGCATTACTAATAGAATCCACATCATTCGTTACACGACTGAGTATGTTTCCTTGTTGATTGCGATCAAAATACGCTACTGGAAGACGATTGATTTTTTGTTCAATTTCATTTCTTAAATCTCGCATCGTATTTTGTACAACATTTGTCATGATATAAGAAGATAAATACAATGTAACTTGGTAAATAGCTGCAATCCCTAAAATAATAAGAACAATATTGAAAATATAAGGAAAATTAACAGTTGCACCAGGAGTTCCTTTTAACATGTCTGCGACGTTTTTTCCTAATTCTGTCATTGCTAACCCTATAATGAAAGGCTGAATTGCATTGACAATCATACAAACAATGGTTAGTCCTATAGCAGAGAAAAATCCTAATTTATAAGGTTTAATGTACTGCCAAATGCGACGAATAGAATCCTTCATATGACTCATGCTAATTCCTCCTTCGACAATTGTGATGACGCAATGTCATAATAGACATCTGATTTTCTCAAGAGCTCTTCGTGTGTCCCTTGAGCAACCATCACACCCTTATTTAAGACAATAATGTTGTCAGCATGCATGATTGTTCCTACACGTTGCGCAACAATCAAAACAGCCGCATTCTCTGTTTCTAATTTCAAACGCGCTCTTAATTTCGCATCGGTTTGGTAATCTAATGCCGAAAAACTATCATCAAAAACATAGATATCTGGTTTTTTTATAATGGCTCGTGCTATAGATAACCTTTGCTTTTGACCACCTGACATGTTGCTTCCACCTTCAGATAAAAACTCATCAAACTTATTAGGTTTCTTTAAAATAAAGTCTTTTGATTGCGAAATATCTGAAGCTTCATCAACTTCTTTTATATTTGCATTCCATTTTCCATAACGCATATTATCCGAAATTGTTCCGGTAAATAATAAGGCTTTTTGAGGAATATAACCGATTTTTTGACGTAAAGCACTTAATTTATACTCTCTCACGTCTACTCCATCTACCAATATACGCCCTTTAGTAACATCATAAAAACGTGGAATCAGTTGAATCAAACTAGACTTACCGCTCCCAGTACTGCCAATAAAAGCAGTAGTCTCTCCCGGTTTAACGGTAAAACTAATATTTTCAATGACAGGTTCTTCTGTATTACCTGGATACGCAAAAGTTACATTTTCAAATGCTAGATAGCCATGCGTTTTAGTTTCTGTAACGCCATTCTCATTTTCAGTAATCGAGGGTTCTGTATCAAATATCTCTTGGATACGTCTTGCAGAAACGGCTGCTCTTGGGTACATCGTAAAAATATTAGCGAACATCATGAATGAAAAAAGAGCATGGAAGATATACTCAATAAAGGCTACTAAACTCCCCACTTGTAAATCGCCGGAATTTATTTCAATCGCTCCTTGCCAAATCACAATCGCAAAAATAAAGTTAAAAACGATTGAAAAAATCGGCATGGCTAAAGCCATTAATTTAAATAACTTTTTAGAAACCGTCATATAATTTTCGTTCACTTCATGAAAACGTTGTTCTTGAAATTTTTCTTTTACAAATGCACGGATGACTCTTAATCCAGTTAAATTTTCTCGTAGGTTTAAATTAATGTCATCTAAATTCGTTTGTTGTCTATTTGATAACGGACCTGAATACTTTCCGATAAAATAAACACTTCCTAATAAAAAAGGAACCGCAATTAACACAATATACGATAATGATGGACTAGTACGCACAATCATTATAAAACTTGAAATGAACATAAGAGGTGTCATCATTCCTATTCTGAGCACCATCTGTAAAAATACCATAATTTGGAAAGCATCATTTGTTGTACGTGTTACTAAAGATGAGACACCAAATTCATTGTATTCTTTATGTGAAAAAGATTGAACTTTCTCAAAGATATCATTCCTGATATCTCGAACAATCCTTGTCGTAATTTTACTAACCGTATAAGCCAATCCAATTAATCCAAATAACCCAATTACAGAAATAACAAGCATCCATTTTCCATAATAAGTTACGACATCAAAGTCATTAAACATTAACCCCTCATTAATCAGTTGAGCCAATAATGTTGGCAACCCTAATTCAATTAGGATAAACCCAAAAACACATAAAAAATTCAAAAATACTAATTTTTTATATTTCATAGTGTATCTCCACATTAAATTCATTTTATCATCTCCTTGTTTTATAAATTAGTTTTAGCGCTGCTAGGCTTCTTTCTTTATCTACAGTATAAACAAAAATAGACTTTTACGTTATACAATAGCCATAAAAAAAATATCTATTATACTATAGCATAGTTTATAATTTTAAAGCAGTCTCATCTCTAGCTTTTTCAAATGAATTGAATTGTCACCTCAACTCTTTTTCATGATAACTAACTTTCTATACTTAATTAATGAATTATGTTAAAATAAAAATAGCTGTTGTGTACTTACCACAACCACTAGTTCGGGAAAAATACTAAACTGAATAAAAGAATGAACCAGGATTTTTTCTAGCCGCTTTACATTCATGTTAAGGAATTAAACTGACGTGGTTTTCGTTTGATCAACTGTGAAACTATTTCATAGGCTGATTTCTCGTAATGCAAAACACTTCACCAAGTATTTATAAAAATAACGAAATGATCTTTACAAATAAAGATTGTTTACAGAGGAGAGAAATAAATGATTTTTAAAATCAATTATCAAGAAACAAAATTAAGAAATCCGAAAAGAGAAGATACGCAAACACTTTATTTAGAAGCAGGAAGTGTTGTTGAAGCTCGTGAATTAGTTGAACAAAATACCCCCTACAATATTGAATTTGTTCAACAAATTGATGGTAAATATTTAGAATATGAAAAAACTAGTCCCGACTTCAAACTAGTGGAGTTTAACTAATGAAACCTTCTATAAAAAATAACGAAGCTGCTGTCTTTGCCATTGGGGGTTTAGGGGAAATTGGTAAAAATACGTATGGTGTTCAATTTCAAGATGAAATCATCATTATTGATGCCGGTATTAAATTTCCTGAAGACGATCTATTAGGAATCGATTATGTTATTCCTGATTATAGTTATATTGTACAAAATATTCATAAAGTAAAAGCTTTAGTGATCACACATGGACATGAGGATCATATTGGTGGGATTCCTTTCTTACTAAGACAAGCTAATATTCCTATCTATGCTGGTCCATTAGCTTCTGCCTTGATTCGCAATAAATTGACTGAACATGGTCTATTACGTGATACTGAATTGCATGAAATTGGTGAAGATGATGTAATTAAATTCCGTAAAACAAGTGTGAGTTTTTTCAGAACAACTCATAGTATTCCCGAAGCTTTTGGTATTGTGGTTAAAACGCCACCTGGAAATATTGTCTTAACAGGTGACTATAAATTTGATTTCACTCCAGTTGGAGAACCCGCAAACTTGCATCGCATGGCTAAAATAGGAGATGAAGGCGTACTTGCACTATTGTCAGATAGTACTAATGCTGAAGTCCCTACTTTTACAAAATCGGAACAAGTAGTTGGAGAATCCATTACAAGCATCATGCAGAAAGTAGAAGGACGTATTATATTTGCTACTTTCGCTTCAAATATTTCTCGTTTGCAACAAGTTGCAAATGCAGCAATTAAAACGAAAAGAAAAATTGCCGTTTTTGGTCGTAGCATGGAATCATCTGTTGCAACTGGTCGTCAATTAGGTTACATTACTGCTCCTGAAGAAACTTTTGTAGAACCAAGAGAAATTAATCGCCTTCCTGCAAGCGAAAGCATTATTTTATGTACCGGATCGCAAGGTGAACCGATGGCGGCCTTGAGTCGTATCGCTAACGGAACCCATCGTCAAATCTCTATTCAACCAGGCGACACTGTTATTTTCTCTAGTTCTCCTATTCCAGGTAACACTTCAAGTGTAAATCGAGTAATTAATTTACTCTCAGAAGCTGGGGCAAATGTTATTCACGGAAAAGTAAATAATGTTCATACATCTGGACATGGTGGTCAACAAGAACAAAAATTGATGCTTCGTTTAATGAAACCTAAATACTTTATTCCTGTTCATGGTGAGTACAGAATGCAAAAAATTCATGCTGGACTTGCTGAACTAGTTGGAATTCCAAAAGAGAATTCTTTCATCTTAGACAACGGAGATGTAATCGCATTGACGGCAGATTCTGCTAGACATGCTGGACACTTCGAAGCTGGGGATGTTTATGTAGACGGAAAAGGCATAGGCGATATTGGTAATGTTGTTTTACGAGACCGTAAACTTTTATCTGAAGAAGGTTTAGTAGTCGTAGTTGTAACCATTGATTACAAATCGAAAGAAGTACTAGCTGGTCCGGATATTCTTTCACGTGGTTTTATTTATATGCGTGAATCAGGAGAACTAATCAATGACGCGCAACAAGTCATGACGAAAAGTTTAAATAAAAGCTTAGCAAACGACAAAGTAACAGAACAATCTTTGAAAAATACAATTATTGAAAGCTTAAAACCGTTCTTATATGAACGGACTGAACGTCACCCTATGATTTTACCGGTTATTATGCCGGTTTAATCTCATAAAAAAGCCTCATACAAAACTCTTCTTATAAGATAAGAGTTGTATGAGGCTTTTTTTTAATTCTTATTAAAGTGATAAATAGGTTCATCACGTTTTTTATCAAAACTAACTTGTAAATCATACCCATTAAAAAACCATTCATCATTTTTATCAATAAAATAGGTTACGTCGTTTATCGTTGTTTTAACTAAAACGTCAACTGGTTGGGTAACTTCCATTCCAACTGAGAAACCTTCATGAACTTCTGTTTTTCCATAAACTTTTCCCATAAACCTTACACCATTGCCTTTTTCAAGGCCGACCTCATTTTCAAACCACTCTTTAGCACTATCCGTAATTTCAATTTTCATAGTAAGTTTCACAGAACTTTTTTCTGTGAACCCTCCTCTCATAAGGACTTATCATTCCTATTAATTCTAACACATTAAAGGGGCTAAAGGTATCCTTTGAAGATAGATTAATAACCACTATCTCTAAGGCATTTGACCTTCTAGCCAGTCAATTTCTTTGATTCCACCGACAATCATTAAGGTATCATTGACTTTAATCATCGCATCAGCTGCAGGAGAAATGATCATTTCTTGTCCTCTTCGAATACCAATTACATTTAAACCAAAACGTTGTCTAAAATTCAATTCAAGAAGTGTTTTATTAAAGAATTTTGGATTCGTCACTTTTAATTCAACTAATGAGTACTTATCCGATAATTCTAAATAATCGACTACGTTACGTGAAACCAAATGATGTCCAATCCGAATACCCATATCTCTTTCAGGATGAATAACATGATCTGCGCCTATTTTTTCCAGCACTTTTCCATGGTATTCATTTTGTGCTTTAGCAGTTATATATGGATTTCCCATTTCTTTAATCATCAACGTAATTAAAATACTTGCTTGGATATCCTCACCAATAGCTATAATCACATGATCAAAATTCCGAATCCCTAATGAGCGCAAGACACTTTCATCTTGCGCATTTGCTACTACTGCATGTGTAGCGATATTCATGTATTCATTTATTTTATCTTCGTTAGAATCAATAGCCAATACATCATGCCCACTTTCAACTAATGTTCGACAAATACTGCTCCCAAAACGTCCTAACCCAATAACTGCAAAATTTCTTTTCATTTTTTCACCAGCTTTTCTTATACTTAGTCGCTATAATTAATTAACTTACTTTTATTCAATCAAATGGTGTTTAAACGCATAAATAGCTGCTTGTGTCCTATCTTCCACTTCTAATTTAGCTAAAATATTTGAAACATGTGTTTTAACTGTTTTAAGCGTTATAAAAAGCGCATCTGCAATTTCTTGGTTGGAATTCCCTTGAGAAATTAACATTAAAATTTCTTGTTCCCGATTGGTTAAATCATCATGTAACTGATGAACTTGTTTTTTAGTGAGACGTGCCATCATTTTACCTGTTACTTCAGGTTCAAGTATGATTTCGCCTTTATATGTAGAGCGAATTGCATTGGCAATCGTACTCGCTGTTGATGTTTTCAAAATATAACTAGCGGCTCCTGCTTCAAGTGCAGGATAGACTTTTTCATCGTCAATAAAACTAGTTACAATCACTATTTTTGCTTCTGGCCAATCCTTCATTATAGCTTTTGTAGACTCAATTCCATCCATTACATCCATCACTAAATCCATTAAGATAACATCTGGGCGCAATTCTAGTGCTTTTTCATATCCAATTTTGCCATTTTCTGCTTCTCCTATGACCTCTATATCACTTTGAATAGATAAATAAGACGAAACTCCTAATCGAACCATTTCGTGATCATCGACTAATAGTACTTTAATCATATCGTTTCCACCCCTTTTTCAATCGTATCCATCAGTGGTATCTTTATTTCAACACTTGTTCCTTTATTTTTAAAACTGATGATTTTACATGTTCCACCCATGCCCAACACTCGTTCATTAATATTTTGCAATCCGTAATTTCCAGCTTTATTCTCTGTTGTATTAAATCCAATTCCATCATCAATGACTCTTAGCAAGACTGATTGATCTATTACTTGAAGGTAAACTTCTAACCCCTTAGCTTTCGAGTGACGCAGCGTGTTAGAAAGCAATTCTTGAACAATTCGGAATAGATGATCTTCAATTCCATTTGTTAACGAAACATCATCAATATCCCATTTTAATTCAATTTGAACTTTCGTACTCATTTCATTTAAAAGTTGTTCGATTCCTTTTTTCAAGGACTTGCCTTCTAAATTGACGGGTCTTAGATGAAGCAAAAGGGCCCGCATTTCTGCCTGAGCTTCATTCACAATAGATTCTATTAGTTTTACTTGTTTTTGTAACACGCCACTTGATTCGTCCATTTGTTCATTTAAAGCAGACAACATCATCATTGCCGCAAAAAGTTGCTGACTAACAGAATCATGTAACTCACGTGCCAGCCGGTGACGCTCAGAAACCAATATTTCCTCTTTAGTCTGTCCATTAATAGAATTTGATGTATTGTTATTTATTTGCGCTTCATTTGCTAAAATGACTAATTTTTCTCGAATATCAACGAGTGCTTTTTTTAAATCATCTGAGAAAAAATAATCCTCTTCATTTTTAGCCAGCAATTGAGCGAATAACTCTTTTGAATAATCTCCCTTAACAAGAGCGTGCAAAGTCTCCTCAATTTGCTGCCACTGGCGTTTGTTCACATAATAAACCCCTAATGTTAAAGCTAGACCAATTACTGCTGAGACCGCTAGCAAATACCAAATAAAGGGGATATAAAAAAAGCGAGTTGTAAAAACATCTAAATACCAGCTTTGAGAAGAATTAGCATAACTATAACTAATTATAACAGCAAAAGACAATAAAAAAACAATTGAACTGCTCGTGAAAAAAAGTGAACTAATCACTTTTTGTTTCATATCGCAATCACCTCTAAATCTCCTACAAAGACATTTGTGACTATTTTTAATGTTCTGGCTTGATTTTCATAGTCTTTGCTATACATTTTAATCGATTCATTTTCCAACGTATAATAGTGATCTTCAAAAGCAATTTTTCCTTTAATGGCACTATGCTCTATCATAATACCTGTACCTATTGGGACTAAAATACGAGTTTTTCCAAACCCTTTCCTAATAACAATATAGTTTTCATCTTTAGGCAAAATCGTATTTCCTAAATCAATAATTGTATCTCCCATAAGAATCGAAAAATTAATGTCATCCCATTCATAAATTGAACTGCCGATTCTTTCATTTCCTATCCAATTGCGTTTAAACCGTTTTGCATCCTTTGGTAGGCTATCTGTCGTTTCAACAACTACAATTTCTTTTTCATTCCATGGGGCTTGTTGAAAATTAAACGTATCCATTTTGGAAAATACTTTCCCATAATTCATATAAAAAAAGATAACGGCTACTATTGACATATACCAAAAACCGCCAAGAGACATGATTGAAAGCACTGACAAAAATATGCCACTAATCAAATACATTCTTTTTTTTCTTTTCTGTTGGTTTCGGCCTAAAAACATTAACCAGCATCCAATAACCAGAAGCCCTAATAGAAATAAATTATTAATCAGCTGATACAATGCTACTATCAGTAAGAGAGATTCAATTAATAAGAACCATTTCCAATTATTTTTCATGTCCTTTACGTCCCCTTTGCACACGTTCTTTTATTCAGTATACCGTTTTTTATCTATTATGTAATGTTCTTTAGCATGAACTCTAACTGAGACTAAAGATGTATATTCAAAAAAAAAAATAAAAGCTGCTCAAAACGAGTAGCTTTTATTTAAACGTGATTGGCTTAGCTAATTTCTACAATTTTAACAAACATGTCTCCACCTGGTGTAGCAAAAGTTACTTCACTACCTACTTTTTTGCCCATTAAAGCTTTAGCAATTGGTGAATCATTTGAAATCAATCCTTTAAATGGATCTGCTTCAGCACTACCAACAATCGTATACTCTTCTTCATCACCATCAGGCAATTCAATAAAAGTTACTTTTCTGCCTAATGAAACTTCATCTGCTGCCGTTTTTGAGTTATCAATAATCTCAGAAAAACGCAACATGTTTTCGATAGTTGTTACTCTACCTTCGACAAAAGCTTGTTCATCTTTTGCTGATTCGTATTCAGAGTTTTCAGATAAATCTCCAAAACTACGAGCAATTTTAATTCTTTCTACAATATCTTTACGCTTAACCGTTTTAAGATATTCTAATTCTTCTTCTAACTTTTTTTTGCCATCTAACGTCATTGGATATACTTTCTCAATCATTTAATGCGATCTCCTTTTTTAGAATCATATCTGACTCATGCTTTCACTATTTAGTTGAAAGCGTAATTATCTTTTCAACATTGAAAAGATACCATGTTGAATGTCATTTGTAAACAAAAAATGCTAATTCGTCCAAAGTTTTAATTTAACTATCATACTTACAGTAAGGCTTTTAGTGTGTTTTACTTTTCGAATAAAAACTTAATTGTTTGTTCCAGTTAGTTCTTCAACTAAGATACTTCTAATTTTAGTTGTCATCAAGTCGATAGCTACTTGGTTCGTTCCGCCTTCTGGAATAATAATATCGGCGTATTTTTTAGAAGGTTCAACAAATTGGTGGTGCATTGGTTTTACGACCGTTAAGTATTGTTCGATTACTGAATTAAGTGTACGGCCTCGCTCTTCTATATCTCGTTTGATTCGGCGAATAATACGTATATCGTCATCTGTATCTACGTATACTTTTATATCCATTAATTTTCTTAATCGTGGATCTTCTAAAATTAAAATTCCTTCAAGGATAATAACCTCTTTAGGTTCTTGAATGATAATTTCTTTACTTCTAGTATGCGCAGCATAATCATAGACTGGCTTTTCAATTGCTTTGTAGTGATCAAATCTTCTAAGTGCTGAATAAGTAAATCCGTATCAAAAGCAAATGGATGGTCATAATTTGTTTTTAACCGTTCTTCAAAGGATAAGTCATCTTGATTTTTATAATAAAAATCTTGTTCTAACATTAAAATAGAATGACCTGTAAATTGATTATAAATTGCACGACTTACACTAGTTTTTCCACTACCAGATCCACCAGTAACGCCAATCACTATTGGTCTTTTTTTGTCTGTCATACTTATTCCTCTTTTCTTGTGAAAAGCATTGAATCAGTTGATTCAATGCTTTATTAATTCTTTTTTTTACCATTCATTCTATCGCTTTATTAATCAACATATTCTGCTTTATACTGAAGATGCTGCTCATATGTTTCAGCATAATAAATTTTACCTGTTTTCATATCGGCTAGAAAATAAATATAGTCTGAATCAGTGGGTTCTAAAGTTGCTCTTATAGCATCTGCACTTGGGCTATTAACAGGTCCTGGACCAAATCCCGGATAGATATACAAATTATAAGGAGAATCAACTTCAATATCTTTTAACGACACGTATTCTTTGTGTTCTCCCAAAGCATATAGAACAGCTATATCCGTTTGTAAAGGCATGTCAATTGCTAAACGATTATTAAAAACTCCAGCAATCAACTTACGGTCTTCTAATGTGAACCCTTCTCGTTCGACTAATGAAGCAATCGTTAAGATATCCTGCACACTCCGATTAGACTCTTTAATTTTAGGATAAAATTCTAGCATAACTTCATCCATTGTGCTGATCATTTTCTCAACCAACTCTTCTAATGTCATCTCTTCAGGAAAATCGTAAGTAGCTGGAAATAAATAACCTTCCAAAGCATACCTAGTATTCTCAGCTTCCATAGTAGAGGTTAGTAATTCAGGAAACTTAGTCTGCATTTTTGTTAAAAAAGCTTCATTTTGAATGACTGCTAAAAAATCCTCTTTACTGTATTCCGTATTTTCAGCGATAACATCTCCAATTTGATCAATTGAAGTGCCTTCTTTGACTAGGATTTTAGTCCCTTCGTATTTCGAAGCCGTCCCACCCTCTTGAAGTTGATCAATAATTGAATCAAGAGTCATAGATGGAGAAAACTCATAATTCCCAGCTTGAAAACCTGTTTCGTTATTCATACGGATGTAATAACTGAACACGGTAGCACTTTTTATGATACCTTCATCCTGTAAAATACCTGCAATAGCTTTAGAACTAGATCCTGATGGAATTTCAACTAGTGTTTCCGTTTTATTCTCTTTATCCAGAGGTTTTAAAGACGTCGTAACATACTGGTACCCCATCACGCCAAAAAGGATTAAAAGTAGGATAAATGCCGCTAAAATACTAAGTACAATTTTCTTAACCAGTGTTGTCTCTTTTTGTCTTCCACTTTCCATACTAGTTAAATTAACACTTGCTTCTCCTTGATCTTTCGTCTTGCTGTTCTTTTTTCTTTTTGACAAGAAGCGACCCTCCTAACTATAACAACTATTTACTTGTTTTTTTCTCTTTCACTATGACACTAACTTGTATCATTATACATGATATCAGAGTTCATGAGAACAAAAAAAAGCTGACAAATTAAATTTGTCAACTTTTCTATGCATTTTACACATAATTACATCATTTAATGAATAAGATTATTCTTCTTCATCTGCTAAGAATGTATTTAATACTTCTTCAATCATATCCCATTCTTCTTCAGTTTCAATTGGTTTTAACTCGCCTTGTTCTCCAGTTTCAGTTTCGATGAAAGAGTAAACTTCAAGTTCTACTTCTTCTCCTTCACTAGCTCCAGCAGGATAAACAAAGACATAAGATTTTCCATAGTCATCTGAATCAAATGTAAATAAAATTTCGTATAATTGTTCATTACCTTGTTCATCTACTAAGGTAATATGTTCGTGATCGTGATCGTGTTCGTGATCATGGTCGTGATTGTGGTCATGTGACATTGGTCAACACTCCTTTAATATGAGATAAGTTTCTTTTCTATTTTAGCGTACTATTCATTGAATTGCTAGTTTTGATTTTGATTCAAGTAATTCTGAAGAATCATAACCGCCGCTACCTTATCAATAACTTTTTTTCTTTTTGCTCTAGACGTATTGCCTTCTTCTATCAACATTCTTTCAGCTTGAACAGTTGTTAACCGTTCATCTTGTAAGATGACTGGTAATCCAAATGTTTCTTTGACCAATTCAGCATACCGCAAAGAAGCTTCGGCCCGAGGACCGATAGAATTATTCATATTTTTAGGCAAGCCGATTACAACTTTTGTGACTTCATGAATGGCGATTAATTCACCAATTCGGTCTATGCCATATTCTTCTTGTGCTTCATTAATTTTAACGATTTCAATTCCTTGTGCTGTCCAGCCAAACGGATCACTAACGGCTACACCAACAGTTTTTGAACCAACATCTAATCCCATTGTTCTCATTAAGCTTTATGTCCACTCTCTTTCAAATAGGTCTTTACAATTTCTTCAACGATTTCGTCACGTTCATGGCGTCTGATCAAATTTCGAGCATCTTTATGACGTGGAATATAAGCAGGGTCTCCTGAAAGCAAGTAACCAACGATTTGATTGATTGGATTGTATCCCTTTTCTTCTAAAGCATCATATACTAAACTCAAAGTTTCTTTTACACTTTTTTCACTATTGTCACCAACGTTAAAACGTACTGTTTCATCTGTTGAACTCATGGTCTACACCTCAATTTCTGTAACATCTACTCTTATTTTACAAGAAAGCACTTTAAACTACAATGATTATCAGAAATGAATATCAGAAAACGGTTAATTCTTTCTTTTTAAAATTGAGAGAGCGGAAAAAAGCATTTAGAACCAAATCGCTGGGACGAATAAGTGCATTATGTTCATCGACCATCGAGTATTATCCTTAAAGTAGACGTCGGTTCTGTTTTAGAATAAACAGTCCTATATAAAAAAGAGGCTGGGATTTTTTCCCCAGCCTCTTTTTTAAGTTTAGTCGATAATGATGTTACCCATTTTAAATGCACACATTTATTTTTTTTCGTTTACCCATTCAGTCACTTTAGCTAACGCATCTTGTAAACCTGCTGGATTCTTACCGCCTGCTTGAGCCATATCAGGTCGTCCACCACCGCCACCACCAACAAGTGGTGCAATCGTTTTGATTAAGTCACCGGCTTTAAATCCTTTTTTAATTGTTGCATCATCAACAGCTGTTAGCAGATTAACTTTTCCATCTTTTGAAAAACCTAAAGTTAAAACGTTTGAAACAGCTTTTTGCTTCCATTGATCAGCTAATTGGCGCAATTGATTCATATCATTCACATCAACTTCAGCGGAAACAACTGTTATTCCATTAACTTCTTGTACATTCTTAAAGATATCACCAGCTTGATCACTTGCTAATTTTGCTTGCAATGATTCATTTTCTTTTTGTAGTTCTTTTAATTCGGTTTGTAACTGTTGCACTTTCGTAACTACATCTTGAGTTTGTTGAGCTTTTACTAAATCAGCTACAGCGTTCAAGCGTTTTTGTTCTGTTTGTAGCAAGTTGTAAGCAGCTTCACTTGTTACAGCTTCAATTCTGCGAACACCTGCGCCTATTCCTGATTCAGAAATGATTTTAAAGATACCGATTTCACTTGTATTGCTAACATGAACCCCACCACATAACTCAATCGAATAATCGCCAACATTTACAACGCGAACCAGATCTCCATATTTTTCACCAAATAACGCCATAGCTCCCATTTCTTTAGCTTTAGCAATTTCAGTTTCTACGGTTACAACTGGAAGAGATTCCCAAATTTTTTCATTTACAATTTGTTCCATTTCGTTCAATTCTTTTTGTGTGATTTGACCAAAATGTGTAAAGTCAAAACGCAAATGGTTTTGAGTTACTAATGAACCAGCTTGGTTCGCATGTTCGCCTAAAATATCTTTTAAAGCTTGATGCAATAAATGAGTAGCCGTGTGGTTTCTAGTAATTTTATTTCTTAAAGTTTCATCAACTTCAAGTTTGTACGTTTCTCCTACCGTTAAACTCTCTAGTACTTCTACTGTATGAAGTGGTTGTCCTGCTGGAGCTTTTTTAACATCTGTAACTTTTGCTACAATTTTACCTGTTGTATCTTTGATTATTCCTTTATCCGCAATTTGTCCGCCCATTTCAGCATAAAATGGTGTTTGGTCAAAAATCAAACGAACTTGTTCACCGGTTTTAGCTGTCGTTACAAGTGCTTCATCTGTTGCAATAACTGCTAGTATTCCCATAGCTGTAGTTTTATTGTATCCTACAAAAAGACTTTCGTCATTTAGGCCTGCAAATAATTTTGTTTGAATACCCATTGATTTTTCACCGCTACGAGCAGCACGAGCACGATCTCTTTGAGCAGTCATTTCGATTTCAAAACCTTCATGATCTACTTCAAAACCTTCATCTTGTGCAAATTCTTCAGTCAACTCGACTGGGAATCCATAAGTATCATATAACTTAAAGATGTCAGACCCTGCAATCGTTTTTTCTCCATTAACTTTTAATTCACTGATGCGTTCGTTTAAAATTGTTAATCCATCATTGATTGTTTCATGGAATCGTTCTTCTTCATTCTTGATTACCTTAACAATGAACTCTTCTTGTTCTAAAATTTCAGGATAATGACTATTCATAATATTTCCAACAACTGGGACTAACTTAAACATGAAGGCTTTATCAATGCCTAATTTCTTACCATGCATAACCGCACGACGTAGCAAGCGACGCAATACGTATCCGCGTCCTTCATTAGAAGGCAAAGCGCCATCGCCAATAGCAAAGCTCACTGCACGGACATGATCCGCAATAACTTTAAAGGAAATATCGTCTGTTGCATTTTCACCATATTTTTTGATTCCGCTCAATGCTTGTACTTTTTCAATGATTGGCATAAATAAATCCGTTTCAAAATTTGTTGGGGCATCTTGTAAAATTGAGACAACACGCTCTAATCCCATACCTGTATCAATATTCTTATTAGGTAATGGTTCATAAGTTCCATCACGTTTATGATTGAACTCAGAGAAAACTAAATTCCAAATTTCCAACCAGCGTTCATTTTCTCCACCTGGATAATTTTCCGGATCATTTTCAGCTAAATCATTAAACGCTTCACCGCGATCATAAAAAATCTCAGAATCCGGACCACTTGGACCAGCACCAATGTCCCAGAAATTATCGGCAACATCTATAATGTGATCATCCGTTAATCCAATTTTTTCTTTCCAAATCATTTTCGCATCTGTATCTTCAGGATAAACTGTTACATACAATTTTTCAGGGTCTAATCCTAGCCATTTTTCCTCAGTTAGAAATTCCCATGCCCATTCAATAGCTTCTTCTTTAAAATATTCTCCAATAGAAAAATTTCCTAGCATTTCAAATAAAGTATGGTGGCGAGCAGTTTTACCGACATTTTCAATATCGTTCGTACGGATACTTTTTTGTGCATTCGTAATTCTTGGGTTTTCAGGAACTACAGAACCATCAAAATATTTTTTCAAAGTTGCTACTCCTGAATTTATCCACAATAATGTAGGATCTTCAAAAGGGACTAGTGACGCACTAGGCTCTACTTTATGCCCTTTTGATTCAAAAAAATCTAAAAATAATTGACGAACTTCGTTACTTGATAATCTTCTCATTTTATTCTTCCTTTCAATTTTAAATCTGGTTGTTGTAAAAAAAAGCACAAAAAAAGTCCAACAACAGCATTGCCAGACAAGGACGAAAAATTCGCGGTACCACCTTGTTTGCAATGATGTCATTCGACAGTTCATTACCTCTTAAGTCTCGATAACGTGAGAAACGATAGTATTTCTACTATTTTATTAAGGGAGCATCTATTTAATATTGTTAGTTTTCTTTCAGCCTAGGAAAACTTTTCTTTAAACAAGTGATTAAACTAATTTATCCTTAGTACGTTTAAAGTATAGGAGAATCTATCACAATTGTCAATGAATAAAAGTACTTTATTTGCTAAGAACCTTTAAATAATAGTCTTTTCTTTAGCGAGCGTAAATCCGCGTCCCCATACTTCACTGGCGCTCATCACAACTACAAAGGCATTTTCATCCACATCTAAGATTGTATCTTTTAAAAGTGTAAATTCTTGTTCTGCAACGACACACATTAACATTTCCTTATCTGAGTTCCCATATCCACCCTTAATACCTAAATTGGTCACTCCACGATTAACTACACTAAAAATGGCTTGTTTCACTTCAGCTGGGTACTCAGATATGATCATAACTGTCTTAGAATGATTGAATCCAACTTGAACAACATCAATCGTGCGACTAATGACAAATAATGAAATGATCGAATACATCACAACTTCTCCATCAAATACAAGTAAAGCACAGATTATGACTAAACCATCAATTAAAGCTACACTCATACCTAAAGGTAACTTTAAATACTCATGTATAACTTGAGCTATAATACTAGTGCCTCCAGTTGAAGCTTTTGCTCTAAAAACGATACCTAAACCAATACCCGTAATGATGCCGCCAAACAAAGCAGCTAACAATGGAGTATCTGTCCATGGTTTTATAAAATCAAGCATGCCAATAAATGCGGGTAAAATTAAACTCCCAAGAATCGTTTTATACCCTGCTTCTTTCCCTAAGAATACAAAACAAATTAAAAGCAAAGGGATATTAAAAGCTAATTGCACAATGGAAGGATCCCAGTTGAATACACTGCTTGTAATTGTACTGACTCCGCTAACTCCTCCTGAGACAATTAAGTTAGGCAATAATAGCGCATTAAATGAAACAGCTGCAATAAACGAGCCAACTACAATATAGAGAATATCAAGTGCTCCTAATGTATATTTATTTGATAATAATGTTTTCTTCATGAATATAGTCATCCTTTCTTAACAATGAAACAAAATCCTTGTTCATTCTAACACTTCAATCTTATTTACGGCAGACTTTTATTATTTTCTCATGATTTTTTCGCAAATTTCATTTTCGTTTGCTTTATAATGAAAGTTGACGCAATAATAAATATTTAAGACAAAGGAGTCTTCATGTCTGCACACGAAAATTATCACCTCATCATAAATGAATTATCTGGTTCTGGTAAAGGAAAAAACGTCAGTAAAAAAATTTGTAAAATACTGACAAGTAAGCACATTCGATTTCAGTTACATAAGTCGACTTATCCTGGTCATACTGTCGAAATCACTAAAACTTTAGTGCAAGAGATCAGCCAACAACCAACTGAAACTCAATTGATTATTGTCATTGGCGGAGATGGAACCTTGCATGAAGTTCTTACAGGCTTAGGGGAAGAATTTGCTCACATCCCAATTGGGTATATTCCTGCTGGATCAGGCAATGACTTCGCTCGTGGAACAGGTATCTCTAAAAATCCTGCGAAAGCTTTAGACCAAATTTTAACAACTCAACATGCGAAAAAGTTAGATATCATTCAATACTATGATCATAATCAACAACTTAAAGGATTTGCCGTAAATAATGTTGGCATTGGGTTTGATGCTGCCGTTGTAAAAAAAGCCAATCATTCTCCATCTAAAACTTTTTTAAACAAATTAGGTTTTAGTTCTCTGGTTTATTTTGCCAGCTTAGTTCAAGTTTTCTTTGAGCAAGCTGTCTTCCCCTTAACCATTACCACGGATGGAAAAGTAAAAACCTTCGAGGATGCTTTTTTAGTTATTGTAAACAATCATCCTTATTTTGGTGGAGGCATTCCTGTCTCTCCAAAAGCTTCTCAAACAGACGGAAAACTAGATTTGATTATTTTGCCTAAGCGGTCTTTTATGAATCTTCTCTATCTTTTCGCGTTAATGCTTTTTGGAGGGAAACATTTATATTATAAAGATGTGTACTATTATCAAGCGGAGGCTATCTCACTTAAAACGCCATCAACAATTGATTCAAATGCCGATGGTGAAGAACTAATTGTTCAGCCGATTGATTTTCAACTCAAAACTAGCTCACGATATTTTTGGTTATAGCTAGTAAAGAATCGCTTTAGCGATTAAGCAGTGTTTGAGGCACCCATACTATTTGATAAAGAGCCTAAATAAAAAAGAGTTTCAGAAGATTGCTCTTCTGAAACTCTTTTTTATTTTATAGACCAGGCACAATACCATCCATTCCAATCATTGGATCAACCGCATTGGATTGAATCATGTCTATCGTCAGACGATAATTTTTTGGCTGTTTATCGTCTATAACTTCAGTTTTATCACTCGCTAATGATAACTGCTCAGAAGTATTAGCAGCTACTTCTGGTTCAGTTGCTTTAGTTACTGTTTTTTCTTTATCTGAAACTGATTTTACATTTACAACTAGTTCTACTTGTTGTTTTTTCTCTTCCAATAGACGCTCGGCTAATGTTGTTAATCTAGTTGCTGAAGATTTAGCTACACAATCTTCAAATGCAGTCGGTTCACCACATAAAATAAGCAACTCACTGCTTCTCGTTATAGCAGTGTAAAGTAAATCGCGTCTTAACATACGATGATAATTTTGAACCATTGGCAGAATAACCATTTTGAATTCTGATCCTTGGGATTTATGGATTGAACAACAATAAGCTAAAGTGATTTTTATCCATTCATTTCGTTTATAGACGACTTCATTGGCATCAAATTGAATAACGATTTCATCTACTTTATCTTCTGTTTCCTTAGCCAGATTGATTCCAACAATTTCTCCCATATCCCCATTAAATACGTTCATTTCTGGATAATTTACTAATTGAAGAACTTTATCCCCTATGCGGTAACTTTTTTCATTGAATTTAACTTCTTTTCTCCTGCCAGAAGGGTTCGGGTTGAAAATTTCTTGCATCATTTTGTTTAACGCATCTATCCCGGCTGGCCCTCTATACATAGGTGCTAACACTTGAATATCTTGAGCAGTAAAACCTTTTTCTTTAGCCTTTTCTACAACTTGGCGAATAACCGGTTCAATTTGATACGTATTGCATTGAAAAAAAGAGCGATCTTTTTTATTTTTGGTAAAATCGGCCGGTAATTGCCCTTCTTTTATTGCATGAGCCAAGGGAATAATTGAAGAACCGTCATCTTGTCGGTAAATTTCGGTCAATTCTCTACTAGGAATTTGTTTGGCTCTGATTAAATCATGTAAGACCTGACCAGGACCAACAGAAGGCAATTGATCTTTATCCCCTACAAAGATAACTTGCATATTTTGTGGGACAGCTCTTAACAATTGATTTGCTAACCACGTATCTACCATCGACATTTCGTCTACAATCAATAAACCACCTTCTAATTCTCTATCAGAAAGCTCAGCAGTTGGTTTTTCTTGACCATTTAATCCTAAAAGGCGATGAATTGTACTACTTGGTAATTCAGTAGATTCATTCATCCGTTTAGCAGCTCGCCCGGTTGGTGCCGCTAAAAGAATAGGAAAAATTTTATCCGTATAGTCATCTAGTTCTAACGATAAACCGTTAAGTTCTGCAAATAAATTGACAATACCGTTTAATACAGTCGTTTTACCTGTTCCTGGTCCACCAGTTAAAATAAATAATGATGAAGTAACAGCTTGTTCAATGGCTTCAATTTGTGAATTGCCATACTGGATACCCAATCTTTTTTCCATTTTACGAATTTCTTTTTTAACATTATGTGCAGGATAATTAATTTTTTTACTATTTTCCATCAAGCGTTTTACTGATGTTGCAATTCCCCATTCGGCTGCATATAAAGAGTTGATATACAACTTATGAGCATCTTCAATTAATTTATTTTCTTCAATCAAATTCAATAATTCTTTCGCAACTAGATCAGGCTCAATAATGAATGAACGACTTTCTTCTAACACTCTTATCGTTTCGTTTAGTAACGGCTCTGCTAATGTATACGTATTTCCTTCACTGAGGCACAATTCATTGAGCGAAAATAAAATAGCCGCTTGAATACGTCCAGGAGAATCAGCAGCAAATCCAAGATTCTCTGCAATCGCATCTGCTTTTTTAAACCCAATGTTATCAATATCTTCTATCAACTGATACGGATTTTCTTGAATGACCTCCAAGGTTTCTGCTTGATACGTTTGATAAATCGTATAGGCTAATCGACTTCCAAAACCAAAATCATTTAATCCAATAATGATTTTTTCCATCCCATTACTTGAACGGATCATATTAACAATAACTTCTTTTTTCTTGTCATTTAATCCAGGAATCTTAGCTAAAACTGTTTCGTCAGCACTGATTTGATCAATTGCATCATCCCCTAAAAGTTCAACAATTGTTTCAGCTGTTTTTTTTCCTATTCCAGGAAATTTATCACTTGAAAGATAAGCAATTACACCTTCTGCTGAAGTTGGTTTTTCTTGGCTGTAACGTTCTGCGTTGAATTGCATGCCAAATTTTGGGTGATCAGTCAATTGACCAAAAAAACGATAGGTCTCATCTTCTTGAATTTGTCCAAAGTTTCCCGTTATCACAATTTCTTTTTCGGCAAAGGAACTATTCGTATCGACTACTCGTGCTAAAATAACTTTATAAAAATTTGTCGGGTTTTGATAGAAAATTGCAGCAACTTGCCCTACAAAATAGGGTGGATCTCCTGCAAATAAATCTAAATTGTCTTGCATAACCACTTTCCTACCACCACCCTTTCTATCTCAACTAATCAAACCACTCACTCTTTTTGAGTTTTCATTACAGCCTCTATGGATTGTAACTGTTCTAGTCGTTTACCGTATGTTATAGGATTTAATTCTTTTGCTTTATCGAAATAGTGCTTAACAGAATGGTCTTCTTCTTTTAATGCCATCCCAACTACACCACGTTTAAACCAAGCTTCATCATTTTTCGGTGCTTGTTCGATACTTAATTCAAAATAATGTTTTGCTTCATTAAATGAACCCGTCTCCATTAGAGTATTTCCTATAATTAAGATTACCGTTAAATCCAAAGGGTCTTCTTCATAAGCACTTAAGAAATAAGCTAAGGCTTTTTTAGATTGATTTAAGGCTAAAAAATTCTGCCCAATCATTACCATAGCATCTTTTTTTAATGGTGTTTCAGTAAATTGAATAACTTGATTAAAATACGTTAAAGAGGTCGAGTAATCTTCAATCTCGTAATATAAATTTCCAAAGGCATAAACAAAAATTGAATTTTCAGGATATTTTTCAATTGCTGTTTCTAATATTGCTTTAGCATCTTCATATTTTTTCCCCAGAATAAACATAGTCGCTAAATTATAATAACTATCGCTATTGGCAGGATTATCATTTATTTCTTCTATAAGTAATTGAATGGCTTCGTTAAACTCACCTTTTTCCCATAGCTGAAAAGCTTCATGGTTTCGATTCATACTTATCTCCTCCTTCTTGCAACTTTAACTATTTTACACCAAATTCCTATTGGATTCTACTGATGACATTGTTTTCTATTTAAATTAACACTAATTTTTTTCATCTAAACCAATTTAATGTGCTATGTACACTAAAAAGCTAGGAGTGTTGTGCTCCTAGCTTTTTGCAGTCTATTAAATTTTAAACATATTGCAGTTCTTTTGTTTCATTGTAAGCTGCATCAATCGTGCCGCCACCTAAACATTCCATGCCGTCGTAAAAAACAACTGCTTGACCTGGAGTTATCGCACGTACTGGTTCGTCAAATTCCACTGTAGCTGCTGTTCCATCTTCATTCAAGTGAACAGTTACGCCCGTATCCGCTTGGCGGTAACGGAACTTCGCTGTACATTTGAACACACGCGATTTTTCTTCATTCGTTGTAAAATGAAGATCAGAAGCTTCTAAGTGAGTTGCTAATAACCACTCATGATTAAACCCTTGACCTACGTATAAAGTATTCGTTTCTAAGTCTTTTCCAACAACAAACCATGGATCACTTGATTTTCCACCGCCGCCAATACCTAAACCTTGACGTTGACCAATCGTATAATACATTAATCCATCATGTTGTCCTTTTATTTCACCATCTACAGTCATCATATTACCCGGTTGAGCTGGTAAATAAGTCATCAAGAATTTTTTAAAATCACGTTCTCCAATGAAACAAACGCCTGTAGAATCTTTTTTCTTAGCAGTAGCTAGTCCTGCTTCTTCAGCGATTCTGCGTACTTCAGGTTTTTGCATGCCACCTAAAGGAAATAACGTTTTAGCTAATTGTTCTTGTGATAATTGATTTAAGAAGTAAGTTTGATCTTTATTGTTATCTACTCCTCTTAGCATATGAGTAACACCATTTTCATCACGTTCTACTTGAGCGTAATGACCAGTAGCAACATAGTCAGCCCCCAGTTCAATAGCGTAATCTAAGAAAGCTTTAAATTTGATTTCTTTATTACACATTACATCTGGGTTAGGCGTACGGCCTTTTTTGTACTCTTCTAAGAAGTAGGTAAACACTTTATCCCAATATTGTTTTTCAAAGTTAATTGAATAATAGGGAATACCAATTTGATTTGCTACAAGTGCAACGTCATTGTAATCTTCCGTCGCTGTACACATACCGAACTCATCGGTATCATCCCAGTTTTTCATAAAAATTCCCACCACATCATAGCCTTGTTGTTTTAACACTAAAGCTGTAACGGATGAGTCAACACCACCGCTCATACCAACTACGACACGAGTCTTGCTATTGTCTTGCATTACATCACCATCATTTCAAATAGATTCTGAAAATCTTACGATTTGAAGGTCGTATTTTTCCAGTCCTTATCATTATACTAACTTTTAGTCAGAAATCAAGCTGCTCAAACCAAATAGGAGACATGCTCAAAAAATACTGAGACACCTCTCCTGTTTATTTGATATATTCGATTCTTTTATTTCTTATCCTTTTACTAGCACACCACGTTCAACAAGATCTGCTAAGGTAAAGGCTACTTTTTCGCGCGTTTCTTTATAAGCATCCCCATTGTAGATATTTACCGTCCGCAATCCATTTCCTGTCGTTACTGAAAGTTTTAATTGTGTTAAATCGTCTGAAACAACGATTTTCAATTTCACACCTTGATTGCTTGTCAAGTTAGCATCCATTGTGCGAATCAATTGGAAATTCCCCTTTTTGGTTTCTTCAAAACCATTATCTCTCAAGGTATATTTTTTCACATCAGGATTTACCTGAAATTGCTCATTGGCTCCTAGTAAAGCTGCTTTCTTTTCAAATGCCATCTTATTCCCTCGCTTTTTCTTTATCCTTATTCGTAACCCTTTTCATTATTACTATACCATAGCGTTTAGCTCTTTTTCCACAAAAAAAGTAGAGAATCTGAAACATCTCAGATTCTCTACTCATTTATCCAATTCATAACCGTTTATTTTTTCAATCGTGAACTCACTTTTATCAACTGTTCTGCTAAATAACTGATTTGCTCTGAAGTTGTTCCAAGTCCAAAACTTATCCGAATCGTTTCAGCTATGATAGGGCTCTTTTCACCATACATTGCAATTAAAACATGACTTGGATCAATATTTCCAGCAGTACATGCTGAACCGGATGAAACAGCTATTCCACTTAAATCTAGACTCATTAGTAGTTGTTCAGCTGATACGTTTTCGAACCATAAACTCACGATATGTTCCAGCTGGCTATCGGGATTTCCATTCACTTCAAATACTACATTCGCTTGATTCAGTTGTTCAATAAGTTGCTTCCGTAATTCATGGTATTTTAATCGACGGTCTTCTCTTTGAGGCTGAATAATCTCTACTGCTTTTTGTAATCCAGCGATTGCTGGTATATTTTCTGTTCCTGCTCGGCGTTTTTTTTCTTGTTCTCCACCAAGCATAAAACTAGGTAAATGAATTGTTTCATTCACATAGAGGAAGCCTATTCCTTTAGGTCCATTGATTTTATGGCCTGAAACCGATAATAAATCGATGTGGTCTCTTTTAACATCAATATCTTCTGTTCCATAAGCTTGAACAGCATCTGTATGAAAGTACGCTGTTGATTCATTTTCAGCAATAATAGCACCTATTTTTGCGATGTCCATTACTGTACCAACTTCGTTATTCGCATACATAATAGAAACTAAAATCGTATCTGGTCTTAAAGCTTCTTCAACTAATTTTGGGTCAACTTGACCTTTTTTGTCCACTGGCAAATACGTTACTTCAAAACCCAGCTTTTCAAGGTATTCCATCGGCTTCAAAACAGCGTGGTGTTCCACAGCAGAGGTGATGATATGTTTTCCTTCTTGTTCTCTTTTTAAAGCTGTTTCAATAATTGCAGTGTTGTCAGATTCTGTCCCACCACTAGTAATAATGATTTCACTTGGTTTAGCGCCAATGCTTTTAGCAAAAACCATTCGAGCATTATCCACAATACGGCGACTATCTCTTCCAAAATTATGGATACTAGATGCATTTCCATAGTGATTTTTCATTGCTTCATAAACAACTTCAATAACTTCTGGGTGTATAGGACTAGTTGCGGCATGATCAAAATACATTCTTTCCATTTTAAGATAGTCCTCCCTTATTGATCTAAACTTATAATCCTTAAATTTTATCACTTTTTGCTCTAATCAACAACCCACTTATTTTGAGTAAGTTAATTTATTGATTAGTCGTTTCCATTTCCCATAGTTCTGGAAATAACATTTTTAGAATACCCATGGTTAATCGACGACCTTTACCTTTGTAAACATAAGCATGCATATGCATAGCAGGGTTAAAATTCGCTTCTAACACTGTATACCCTAAATGTTCTTGGGTACTTGGAATCGTTGGATCTGGAATAATCAAATCAATTCCACTTACTTTAGCACCAATTATTCGAGACATCTCGATAGCTGCTTGCTTATAGCTTTCCCCAATCTCATCTGTAACATCAATTGAGTCGCCTCCTGTGCTAATATTTGAATTTTCTCTCAAATAAACAATGCTGTCTGCTTCAGGAATGCTTTCTACTGTATACCCTTGTCCTTTTAACATTAACTGTTCGATTTCGCCTAACTCTATTCTTTCGAGCGGAGAACGGTGTTTCGCTTCTCCACGCAATGGATCTTCATTTTTGATAGCAACTAATTCTTTAATTGTCTTTTGTCCATCTCCTACAACATTTGCTGGTGTCCGCAGCAAAATCGCTGGAACTTCTCCATCTAAAACAAAGAAACGGTATTCTGTTCCAGGTATATACTCTTCAACTAATACAGCACTGTCTTCTTTGAAGGCTATTTCAAGCGCTCTTTCATAATCCTTTTTAGAAGGTGTTTGTTTAAATACAGAAATTCCTAATCCATAATTAGTCGATTTAGGTTTTACAACAATTTGTTTTTGTTCATACCGCCAAAATGCTGCTATCCCATCTACAAGAGTTGTGTACTCTTCGCCTGCAGGAACACGGAATCCTGCTGCATTAAGAATTTTTTTGGTTACAGTTTTATTTTCCATAATTAGTGGAGCAATATAGGAATCTTTAGATGTCATATTTCCATTTTTAACATATTCAATATGTTGATTAAAGGTTAACTTCAAGAATTGATCTTGAGCATCTAATAGTTCAACTTTTATCCCTTTTTGCAACGCATCAAATAGCAAGAGTTGAGTAGACATCTCTAATTGTTCAAAACCTGTTAAATTATAAGGTCTCTTAACTGCTTCTTTTTTATACTGTTTTGCTAA
This sequence comes from Carnobacterium sp. AT7, assembly GCF_000171855.1. Classification (NCBI taxonomy): domain Bacteria; kingdom Bacillati; phylum Bacillota; class Bacilli; order Lactobacillales; family Carnobacteriaceae; genus Carnobacterium; species Carnobacterium sp. AT7. The sequence goes on from NZ_ABHH01000008.1 coordinate 77,964, forward strand.
TGCTAGACTAAATGCGATATATGAACCCTCTTCTTCTATACCGCTTATCATACGAGCAGCAATCGTTCGTTTAGGATCAACCATTTGCTTTCTAGCTTCTTGAATACAGCTATATGCTGATTTTGAACCATTTGTTGATTGAAGCATTTGTTCCATTTGTTCTAACAATTGTAATCCTTCTTCTTGAAACTTAGAAGTTTCTTCTGGATGTTCCATTGCCGTTAGACCATTCATTTCTTCCCCAGTTTTAATTTCATCTTCAGTGGCAGTTTCATCGATCCAAATCATGTACAAACAAAAAAGATGAATAAATTCCATCGTTTGTTTTGACATACCAAATGGATCAAAAGGGTTTAAATCAAAACTACGCAGTTCAAGATAAGAAATACCTTTCGTCAATAATTCTTCCGCTTGATGTACTCCACGAAAACGAACAGCTGAGTAAAATTCTTTTTCTTCGGATAAATATCCTTTTTTAACCATATCTTGCAAGCTGTGCACGTAGTCTTCAAGTGAATTAAATGAAACTGACACTTCAGATTGATTAACGTACCCATAATGACTGCTGCGGATACTTCGAACATACTTTTGCGGAATTTCTTGATCTGTGAAAAAAGAATCATCCACGGTAGGAGAAGCGCCCAATAAATAGGTTAAAAGCCAGCGATAACGCAAGAAATTTTTTGTTAGTTTCAAATAAAGCATTGATTTAAATGAATTTTTATCTGAAAAATCAGTTTGATTTTCATATAAGCGCAAAATCAGCTGATCATCTAATTCAAAATTGTAATGCACTCCACTAATCATTTGTTTTTTCTTACCGTATTTGTGCGTCAAGACTTCTCTATATTTAACATCTTCTTTTTTATCCAACTTAGCAATAGGAATAATAGCTTCATCCGGTAGAACCATTGGCATACTGATTGGCCAAATTGATTCATCAAGAGGGATTGTTTGAAGCGCAACGTCATGCACTGCTGCCATCCAGTTGTAACTCTCTTGAATGGACGGCAATGGAGGAGTAATCAATTCTAATTGAGATTCACTAAAGTCTGTTTGAATATACGGATGGAAATTTCTATTTCCAAATTCTTGCGGGTGCTTTGTTAAAGCAAGTTGTCCATTTGAGGTTACTCTTAGCCCCTCTTTTTCAATTCCAAAAACCGCTTGATAAAAAGCTTCATTTATATCTATTTCTTGTATTAGTTGTTTAACAGTCTTCATTTTACTATTCCCTCATCTAACTTATTTATTTGTCGCTCAATTTCTGCTCGAATTTTCGGCTCAGGAGCAAATTCCTTTTCCCAACTAGCTGGTTTCATTACTTTTCCATCTGGTTTTCTATATCGCGGTTTACCGTCTGGAAAAATTTTTCCCATATTTGCTTGATGCACAATAGAGAAAATAGGATCAGGATCAATACCCATAAGAACAAATGAACCATAATTGAAGTAGTTTGCATCGGTTAACGCATCTAATTGACCGATTAAACGGCTTGAAACCTTTTTAGGATGCTCTTTTATTTTAGCTAAAGACTCTTCAGTTGCATTCTTCCATTCTGAAACCAATGCTTCGAATTGTATTATATCTCCTTTTACGCTAGCATACAAAAATTCTAACAGTTCTTCTGTTGTAAAATTTGCTCGCTTAACGGCTTCTTCTGGCGTTAACGCTTGTGGTTCTTTTTTTTGCCGTTTACCAAACACTTCATGAAACTCTTGAACTTGTTCAAATGGAGATAATTTAGTCATATTTTAGCCTTCTTTCTGGTGAAAATTCTTCATTTATACACTGTTCCAACTTCTTTAGTTCTTTATTTCTTCACTGACTAAATGCTTTCTCAATGCTGCATTTTCCGATTCTAATACTCTACGATGCATCTCAGAATGTTTCAAATCTGCTTGCATAATTTTTAAAAACTCACTATTATCTTGTGAATGACGTTTTGTTCTTTCAAGTTGAATTTTTTCTTCAATTAGTTTTTTTATGTCTTTTTCAAGATTCACTATTGTTTCAACTAACATTTGATTTTTTTCAATTAATGAAGCATTTTGAAAACCAATCCCTTTAATCTTTTGCTCTGTTTTTCCATCTACTAAGTTGATATAAACTAACACAAAAGCTAAACAAGCAATAATAAAAGCTAAACAAATACCAATAACATGAACTATTGGCGTTGAATACCTAAATAAAGTTAACAATAGACTCAATACAACAGTGCAGCCAAAAATAACCAAGCCAATTCGATAAGAATTCATTTTTCGTTTATTATTCAGTGCCTTTAAGTAATCTACTTTATTTTGTAAGGTCGCTTTTTCTATTTGTTCTTGTTCTATTTTTTTTCGACTTTCAAAAAAAAGTTCCTTTTCTTTTCTTTCAATAGATTCTTGGACTTGTTGTTGATACTGTTCAAACCATTCTTTTTCTTTCATTAATTTCCCTAACTCTCTATCTATTTCTTGTTGATAAACAGCTTTTTTTAACGAGAGTTCTTCTTCTACTTGCTCAGTTTTCTTGTTAGCTAGAGCAACCATTTCACTAACATCTTCTTCAGCTTTTTTAGTTAGCTTTTGAGCTTCTGTTCTTTCATTATCAAAGTGCTCAAAGGATAGTCTTTTCTTTAGTTCCACTTCTTCTTTAACCATTTCTATATCGTGTTTAACTGCTTGATACATTTTTTCTGACTGCTGAAATGTAACTGTTAAAATATCTTCTGCTTCTTGTTTAGCTTGTTGTAGAATCGCTTTTTCTTTATATGAAGCATCGATTACAAGTTTATCAACTGTTTCTTGTTGCTGTATAGTCACTAATTCTTTTTCTTTTCTTTGATTTTCCGCTATTTTTTTTACAATAATTTTAGCAGTTGTCGAGAAAAAATTAGGCCGACTTCTATTCTTAGCTTTTGATGGACTAGCAACTTGATTAAATTCTTTTTTTTCGGACATTAAAAAGTTCCTTTCCTTCAAACTTTCCTATCAATTTGATTAATCAGGTCTAATCAAATAAATGACTTCTTACACATTATCGCAAATAATCGTAGAAAAGCCAAACCAAAAATTTGAGTGATTTGCAAATATGAACAATTATGAACGAATCCCTCAAATCAAACAAACGTTCCTCTTTGTAGAAACCCAATGGTTACAGTGGTATACTAGTAATAAGAATGTTAGTAGGAGGCTACTCTTTATGAATCAACCGTTAGCTTATCGAATGAGACCTACTCATATCGATAATATTGTCGGACAGCAACATTTAGTTGGAAAAGGAAAGATCATTCGACGTATGGTAGAAGCAAAAATGCTCTCCTCAATGATTTTATACGGTCCCCCAGGAATTGGTAAAACAAGTATTGCTAGTGCAATTGCTGGCACAACGAAATTTGCTTTTAGAGTCTTAAACGCTGCTAGTGATACAAAAAAAGATTTACAAATTGTTGTGGAAGAAGCTAAAATGAGCGGTACGGTTATTTTACTTTTAGATGAAGTACATCGTCTAGATAAACCTAAGCAAGATTTTTTATTGCCACACTTGGAAAACGGACGGATCATCTTAATCGGAGCTACTACAGAAAATCCATATATTACGATTAACCCCGCCATTCGTAGTCGTACCCAAATTTTTGAGCTTAAACCTCTTTCTAATGAAGACATCCAACACGCTTTATGGAATGCTGTGAACGACTCAGAAAAAGGTTTTGGAAACGAACAAGTAACCATTACAGATGAAGCTTTGTTACACTTTTCTAGAGCTACAAATGGGGATTTAAGAAGTTCTTTGAATGGTTTAGAACTAGCTATCAAATCAACAGCTCCAGACGAAAAAGGTATTATAACAATCACTTTAGACATTGCAGAAGAATGTATCCAAAGAAAAGCTTTAACACATGATAAAGATGGTGATGCTCACTACGATGTCATCTCTGCTCTGCAAAAATCAATTCGCGGTAGTGATGTTGATGCAGCTATGCACTATCTAGCAAGACTGATTGAAGCTGGCGATTTACCGATTATTTCTAGACGCTTAATGGTTATTGCTTACGAAGATATCGGACTAGCTAATCCTTCTGCAGCTTCTAGAACAGTCACCGCCGTTCAAGCAGCTGAAAAATTAGGCTTTCCGGAAGCCAGAATCCCTTTAGCCAATGTAGTTGTTGATTTATGCTTGTCTCCAAAATCAAATTCGTCTTACGTAGCGATTGATGCAGCTTTGCAAGATGTACGGGCTGGAAAAAGTGGAGATGTACCTGATCATTTAAGGGACTCACATTATAGCGGCGCAAAAAAATTAGGACGCGGCGTAGATTATCTTTATCCTCATAGCTATCCTGGCGCTTGGGTAAATCAACAGTATTTGCCAGATAAGCTAAAAAAAGCTTCTTACTATTCTCCAAATCACACTGGGAAATACGAAGATACTTTAGCAAAACAATACGAGTCTATCAATTTCAAAAAAGGAAAAAAGAAAACAGATTAACCGTTTTCTTTGTTGTTCTAATCAACTTTATTTAAGCGTCTAATAGTCAATTAATTGACAACAATACTTGCCTATGCTAATATAAAGATAAGATTTCTAAGATGTTCGTCTTGCTCAACATGTGTTGACCGAACAATTAATATTACCTTGGGATCCAAACTGATTCAATCGGATAACAAGCCTTTTCACTTGGTAGTTAGAAGTTTGACAGCGGAGCCCACCTGCTACTTGCGGGTTCAATACTAACTGAGCATAACAACGGCATTATCGGATTTCTCTTTAAAAAGTTTAAAACTTTTAAAGCCATTCTTAATTGAATGGCTTTTTTCTTTGGTTTTAAGATTTTTAAGTATGAATAAATGGCTTTATACTTTTTAGTGTGGATAGATGAATTTAGTTCATGCTTAACACTTCTGGAGGAATAGGATTGCTTGTAGCCCTGTAAAGTATTCAATGCGAATTACATCGCTTTAACGCTTTAGCGTTTAAGCGGTGTTTGAGGCTTGAAAGTTCTTAAGACTTTAGGCTTAAGACGGTACCAGGGCTCTTACAAGCAAATCCGGCTATTCCGAAAGAACTTTTAGAAGCATTCACACTATTTGACTAAGAGCCGAATAAATTAGTTCATTAGATGGCTTTAAAGTTACCCATTCTAAAAGCAATTTCATATAAATTATTTTCATCATCTTCAAATTTCATCTTATCCTCATAAGAAATATGGTATGCTTACTTTACTATTAATTTAAAGAAAGTAGGTTTCAATATGTTATTATCTATCTTATTTTTAATTTTTTCTTTGTTACTGATTTATGCAGCATACTTTTTTTATACTGGAAAAGCTATGGTCCTTCTGACGAGTACTGGAAAAGAAACCACACCAAAAACAGCAGCATTTTTTAAGTTCTACGGCAGACTCTTTTTTATTGGCGGACTTGGCTCTCTTGTACTCGTTTTTTACCAGCTGACTTTGTTAGCTTTTGCGGTTTTACTTTTTGTTATGCTGACGATGCTTTTCTTTATCTTCGGTTTAAATAAGCGCATGTAAAACGAGCAGTATTTCCCTTCACTTAAATCATATCCACCTCTTTTCGTATTTCTATGAAAATGGATACATTTAGAGTACAATGAGATTAGGAAGAAATAATTCATTTATTTTATCATGAGAAATGGAGTGGATGTATATGTTACAACAATACAATCGAATTTTAGTTGCTGTGGATGGTTCGACTGAGGCTGAAATAGCTTTTAAAAAGGCTGTACAAGTTGCAGTTCGTAACTCTGCTACGTTAGTTCTTGCACATGTTATTGATACTCGGGCGTTTCAAAGCATTTCAACCTTTGATGGTGCTATGGCTGATAAAGCAAGTGAACAAGCTAAAAACACCTTAGAAGAATATGTCCGTTATGCAAAAAATCATCGTGTTCAAGATATTACTTATTCAATTGAATATGGCTCTCCAAAAGTGTTAATTGCAAAACAAATTCCGGAAGATCAAAAAATTGATTTGATTTTATTGGGAGCAACTGGTTTAAATGCAGTAGAACGGATCTTTATAGGATCTGTTTCAGAATATGTTATAAGGCATGCTAATTGTGACGTATTAATCGTTCGGACAGATTTAGACAATAAAAAAGGCTAATGTTTACTAGATAACAAAAAAAACAACCAAAATTATTTGGTTGTTTTTTTGTTTATTTATTATGCGCGTAATCTTTCAACATCACGAGCAATCATGATTTCTTCATCTGTTGGTATCAATAGTACTTTAACTTTTGATTCTGGAGTAGATATAATACGTTCTTTTCCACGTACATTATTTGCTTCAGGATCAATTTCAGCACCAAACCAATTCATGCCATCAATAATAATTTGACGCGTTTCTGGAGAATTTTCGCCAATTCCAGCAGTAAAGACAATTGCGTCAGCACCATTTAAAATTGCAAAATATTGACCAATGTATTTTTGAACACGATTATAAAAAATGTCTAATGCTGTTTGTGCATCTTTATTTCCTTTTTCGGCTTCATTTTCAACATCACGCATATCGCTTGAAACATGAGAAAGGCCTAATAAACCTGATTTGTTATTTAAGATATAAATCATATCATTAATATCAGTGATATTTAATTTATCCATTAAGAAAGGCAATAATGATGCATCGATATCACCAGTACGCGTACCCATTGTAATTCCAGCTAAAGGAGTGAATCCCATTGACGTATCAATTGATTTTCCACCTTTAACAGCTGTTATAGATCCACCGTTTCCTAAATGACACGTAATAAGTTTTGTGTCTTCAAGTGGTTTGCCTAACATTTCTGCTGCACGTTCTGAAACATATTTATGTGAAGTACCGTGAGCACCATATTTACGTGCTGCAAAGTCTGTATAGTACTCCATTGGAAGACTATATAAATAATTTTCTTTAGGCATTGTTGCATGGAAAGATGTGTCAAATACAGCTACACTAGTAATATTTGGTAGAAGTTTTTTGAATGCTTTGATTCCTGTAGCATTTGCTGGGTTGTGTAACGGAGCAAATTCAGCTAAGCCTTCGATTTGAGCTAATACTTCATCAGTAATTAATGCAGAATCTTTAAATAATTCTCCACCAGCTACTACACGGTGTCCTACTCCTGTAATTTCTTCGTAGTTTGCAATCACTTTTAATTCAATTAATTTATCTAAAACCATTTGAATAGCAATTTCATGGTTTGCAATATCTTCAACCACTTTGTATTTTTCACCGGCATATTTCGTAGTAAAAATTGAATTATTCAAACCAATTCTTTCGATTATTCCTGAAGCGATTTCTTCTTCAGCTGGCATTTCATATAATGTGAATTTCAAACTTGAACTACCTGCATTAATTGCAATTGTTTTTGGCATATTTTTTCCATCTCCTAATGTAAATTTTTAAATATTTTCTTTTTTCCAACTATCTACTTCTTGCATAAATTGAAGCATGGCTTTTTGATTTTTAAAGTCTGGAATTTGTGCTAACAAAACTTGTTTAGCTTGTTTAGCATTGTTCCCTTTCTTTTGGATCAAAAGAATTGATTTTCTGGAGTTTTTAGTCTTAAATAACTCATTTGGTAGATTTAACATCCCTTGTAAAAACGATTCTTCTTGAATCATCTTCATCAGTCCAGGTGTCTCATCTGTCTCAAATAACTGAGCAGGAACTAAAAAGATTCCAAATCCGCCATCTTTCAAATAATGTAAGCTTTGTTCAATGAATAAATGATGCGCATAAGAATGACCCTCTTTTGCAGCTGTTTTGTATTTACTGACTTTTTCGTCCAATGGATAATAACCAACGGGCAAGTCACTCACAACAACGTCTACAGGATCCATTAACAAGTCTTGTAACGCATCTTGATGAGTCAACGTAACTTTTTGCCTTTGCATAGTTGTGCTAACTGACGCAAGGGTTAGAAGCAAATCATCGTTATCGATACCTTCTGCCTCTACCAAAATGTTTTTTGAAACTAATCCATTATAAACAGTTGATAATAGATTTCCCATCCCAACAGCTGGATCAAGTAACCGAATTTTCTCTAGTTTTCCACTAATTAATTTTTCAATTAGATAGTTTAAAATAAAGCCAATCGCATCTGGTGTCATCTGGTGATTGGGTTGCAATGCATCTGTCTTTGAAGCTTTCAAAAGAGCTAATTGAATTGCTTTTCGAATGTCTTCAGATTCCATGTTATCTATTGAAACTTCTTTATATAGTTGCGTCAATTTTCCAACTATTTCATCTGAAGGAAAACCATCAATCTGATGAGGAATCTTATTAACGAGAATATTTTCACCAGTTTCTGAAAGAGCCTCTAGATAAGAAACATCTAATTCCTTTTGCAAAAGTTGGACTGAAGCGTCCAATTGATTAAATAACTGTTCAATTTCTTTTTGAGACACTAATTTCAACCTCTTTCTTTTTTTCTTACAACGTCTTGGTATTAGTCATGTAAGAAATGAAATGAGTCATCTATTAAAACGGCACTACTCTTCCATTCTAACGAATAACTTGTAAGGTTTCAAGCATGAGCTTAGTTTATTTTCAAAAGCAAATTTAAGCTTTTTAATATCCTTTATTCTTTTTGAAGTTTTCATCGTAACCGTCAAAAAAGCTCTTCTAAGAATAGAAGAGCTTT